>NZ_QETJ01000069.1:0-25538 GCF_003105095.1 Pseudomonas sp. NDM
GTAGGAGGGAGCCTGCTCGCGATGAGGCCAGCACATTCAGCATCTATGCTGACTGACCCACCGCCATCGCGAGCAGGCTCACTCCTACACAGTGGCCACGCAACTACCCGATCGGTTTCAAATGACCCAAGCACTCATCGAACTTTCCGACCTGGGCTTCAACTGGCCCGGTCACCCGACGCTGCTGGACATCCCGGCGTTTCGTCTGGAAGCCGGCGAAACCCTGTTTCTCAAAGGCCCCAGCGGCAGCGGCAAGACCACCCTGCTCGGCCTGCTTGGCGGGGTGCAGAAGCCCAATTGCGGCAGCATTCGCCTGCTCGGCCAGGAGCTGACCGAACTCTCCGCCGGCAAGCGCGATACGTTTCGTGTCGATCACACTGGCTACATTTTCCAGCAATTCAATCTGCTGCCGTTTCTCTCGGTGCGCGAGAACGTCGAGTTGCCGTGTCACTTCTCGAAACTGCGCGCGCAACGAGCGAAACAGCGCCACGGCAGCGTCGATCAAGCCGCCGCCACGTTGCTTGCCCACTTGGGTCTGAAAGACCAAAGCCTGCTCAGTCGCCGCGCCGATTCATTGTCCATCGGCCAGCAACAACGGGTCGCTGCCGCCCGCGCATTGATTGGCCAACCGGAACTGGTGATCGCCGACGAACCGACCTCGGCGCTGGATTACGACGCCCGCGAGAACTTCATTCGCCTGCTGTTCGCCGAATGCCGCGAGGCCGGATCGAGTCTGTTGTTCGTCAGCCACGACCAGAGCCTGGCGCCGCTGTTCGACCGTCACCTGTCCCTGGCCGAGCTTAACCGCGCCGCCACGTCTGCCGAGGTCTGAGATGTATCTGTTTCGTCTGGCCATGGCCAGCCTGGCCAACCGCCGTTTCACTGCCCTGCTCACCGCTTTCGCCATTGCTCTTTCGGTGTGCCTGCTGCTCGCCGTCGAGCGCGTACGCACCGAAGCCAAAGCCAGTTTCGCCAGCACCATCAGCGGCACTGACCTGATCGTCGGCGCCCGCTCCGGCTCGGTCAATCTGCTGTTGTATTCGGTGTTTCGCATCGGCAATGCGACCAACAACATTCGTTGGGACAGCTTCGAACATTTCGCCAGCAACCCGAAAGTGAAGTGGGCGATCCCCATGTCCCTCGGCGATTCCCATCGCGGCTATCGCGTGATGGGCACCACCGAAGCCTATTTCGAGCACTACCAGTACGGGCGCCAGCAACATCTGGCGCTGGCAGACGGACGTGCGTTTGCCAATGATCCTTTCGAAGTGGTGCTCGGCGCCGAAGTCGCCGAAGCGCTGCATTACAAGCTCGGCGACAAACTGGTACTGGCCCACGGCGTGGCGGCGATCAGCCTGGTCAAGCACGACGACAAACCGTTCACCGTGGTCGGCATCCTCCAGCGCACCGGCACCCCGGTAGACCGCACGCTGCACATCAGCCTCGGCGGCATGGAGGCGATTCACATCGACTGGCACAACGGCGTGCCGGCGCGCGGCAACGGGCGGATCAGCGCCGATCAGGCACGCAATATGGACCTGACGCCGCAAGCGATCACCGCGTTCATGCTCGGTCTCAACAGCAAGATTTCCACCTTCGCGCTGCAACGCGAGATCAACGAATACCGCGGCGAGCCGATGCTGGCGATCCTGCCGGGCGTGGCCTTGCAGGAATTGTGGAGCCTGATGAGCACGGCCGAAAAGGCCCTGTTCGTGGTTTCGCTGTTTGTTGTGCTGACCGGGTTGATCGGCATGCTCACGGCGATTCTCACCAGCCTCAATGAGCGTCGCCGCGAGATGGCGATTCTGCGCTCGGTAGGCGCGCGACCGTGGCACATCGCAAGCCTTTTGGTGCTGGAAGCCTTTGCGTTGGCGCTGACCGGGGTGATCGCCGGGCTGGCGTTGTTGTACATCGGCATCGCCGCTGCGCAAGGCTACGTGCAGGCCAACTACGGCTTGTACCTGCCACTGGCGTGGCCGAGCGAGTATGAATGGACGCTGCTCGGTGGCATTCTGGCGGCCGCGCTGCTGATGGGCAGCGTGCCGGCCTGGCGCGCGTATCGCCAATCCCTGGCCGATGGCCTGTCGATCCGTTTATGAGGATGTTCACCATGCCCCGCGCCCTGCTTGCGCTGCTGATGCTGGTCGCCCTGCCCGTGTGGGCCGCGGCGCCGAAAGACCTGACCTGGTCGGAAATGATCCCTTCGGACGCTGCGCCGGAAGTGCCGAACATGACGCCGTTGCATGACCTGTCGAAGATGGGCGACGCACTCTCCGCCGAATCCGCGCCGGCGGCCAAGCAGGACATGCCGAACGCACCGGTGGTGAAGAGCCTCGACGGGCAGAACATTCGCCTGCCGGGTTACATCGTGCCACTGGAAGTCAGCGAAGAGGGACGCACCACGGACTTCTTGCTGGTGCCGTATTTCGGCGCCTGCATCCACGTACCGCCACCGCCGTCGAACCAGATCGTTCATGTGAAAAGCGAGCTGGGGGTGAAGCTCGATGAGCTGTATCAGCCGTACTGGGTTGAAGGACCGTTGCAGGTGAAAGCCTCGAGCAGTGAACTGGCCGATGCCGGGTATCAGATGGAGGCGGAGAAGATTTATGCGTATGAGCTACCGGAGTAGACTCCGGTAGATTTCAAGATCAAAAGATCGCAGCCTTCGGCAGCTCCTACATGGGATCGCATTTCAACTGTGGGAGCTGCCGAAGGCTGCGATCTTTTTGGGGGTATGACGGTTTCATTGAGCTGAGTCAAAACACCGTATCAGACGGCTTCGTACCCTTGGACATCGAATATTTTCATGTCTTTCGGAGCCCCCATGAACAAGTCCTTGCTCAGCGCCTCGCTGTTTGCCCTTGCGCTCGCAGCCCCGCTCGCCCACGCCCACGAGGCGGGTGACATTCTCGTGCGCGCCGGCGCGATCACCGTCAACCCGAAGGCCGACAGCTCCAGCGTCAAGGTCGATCAGGGCCCGCTGAGCGGCACCAATCTGGGCGGCAAGGCGACCATGAGCAGCGACACCCAACTGGGTCTGAACTTCGCCTACATGCTCACCAATAACATCGGCATCGAACTGCTGGCAGCCACGCCGTTCGAGCATGACGTCAAGCTCAAGGGCACCGCATTGCCCGCCGCCAATGGCAAGCTCGGCACCCTGAAACACCTGCCGCCGACCCTTAGCGTCGTCTACTACCCACTGGATTCGAAATCGGCGTTCCAGCCCTATGTCGGCGGCGGCATCAACTACACCTGGATCTACGACGAACACGTCGGCAGCGAAGCCAGCGCCAACGGCTTCAGCAACTTCAAGGCGAAAAATTCCTGGGGCCTGGCCTGGCAGGTCGGCGCCGACTACATGATCACCGACAACATCATGCTCAACGCCCAGGTGCGCTACATCGATATCGACACCCGCGCGACCGTCGAGAACAACGCCGTCGCACCCGGCACCCGTGCACGGGTGAATGTGGACGTCGATCCATTCATCTACATGGTTGGTTTGGGCTATAAGTTCTAAGCTGACTTTGACCGAACGTTCACGTGGTGGTGAATGAGGCTTGGTGGCGGGCAGGCACAGAACTGACGACGACCGTACGCAGTCGATCGGGGGATAAGATTCCCTCGTCACAGGGATAGCGATATTCCGGCCGTGAAAAAGGCGCCTGTTGCAGGGCGCCTTTTTCATTTGGTGCTGAGTCGTGTGGGGGTTCGAGATCGGGGCCCCTCACCCCAGCCCTCTCCCGAGGGAGAGGGAGCCGATTTGTGTGTTGTTCAAAAACTGAGTTCGGCTCGGTATTTCAGGTCGGCGTATTTCGCCCAGTCACCCTGGTCAGTCCCCTCTCCCTTTGGGAGAGGGTTAGGGTGAGGGCTTTATCAGGCACGCCCGAGCAGCCGCGCCAAGCCCACACTCATCGGCGTCTGCGGCGGCATTTCAAAGCGCTGCAGCAAGCGTCGGTTATCCGCCCGTGAATGGCGGATATCACCCGAACGTGCCGGCCCGTAACTCACGGGCGGCAGCTCGCCGACTACCGATTTCAACGCTTCGAGCATCTGCTTGAGGCTCATCGCCTGATTCCAGCCAACGTTGACCGCGCCTTCCTGCACTTCGGGCTTTTCAATCGCCTGCACCAGCAAATCGACCAGATCGCCGACATACAGGAAATCGCGGGTCTGCTCGCCATCGCCAAACACGGTGATCGGCAAACCTTTGGAGGCGCGTTCGCTGAAGATGCTGATCACCCCGGAGTACGGCGAGGACGGATCCTGGCGTGGGCCGAAGATGTTGAAGAAGCGAAAAATCGCCGGTTCCAGGCCATGCTGGCGACGATAAAAATCGAAGTACTGCTCACCGGCCAGTTTGTCCGACGCATACGGCGTCAGCGGGGCTTTCGGGGTGTCTTCGTCGATCGACTCGCCTTCGCCATTGTTGCCGTACACCGCCGCGCTGGAGGCGTACACCACACGCTTGACCCTGGCCAGACGCATGGCTTCGCAGACATTCAGGGTGCCGATGAAATTGCTCTGGTGGGTTTTCACCGGATCGTCCACCGAGGCCTGCACCGAGGCCACGGCAGCCAGATGCGCAACAGCGCTGCAGCCCTGCATGGCGCGGGCCACCGATGCGGCATCGGCAACGTCACCAACCAGCAATTCGACCTTGGGATTGTCCAGCGGCAGGTTGCTGCGTTTGCCGGTCGACAGGTCGTCGAGCACGCGCACCGAATAGCCCTTGGCGAGCAGGGCATCGGTCAGGTGCGAGCCGATGAATCCGGCTCCGCCAGTGATTAAAACCGTTCCTTCAGCCATGTCGGTAGAACCTGTCCAGTAAGCCCGGGAGGGCGGCACGCCAGGCGCGCGGCTTGATCCCGAAAGTGTGGAGAATTTTCTTGCAGGCCAGTACTGCATGTTGTGGCTCTTCGGCAGCATCCGGGCGCGCGGCGTGTGCCTGCGCAGTCGGTGCTTCGATGGCCAGCGCGTGCAGGCTGCGTGCTTCGGTGAGAATCGCCTGGCCCAGCGCCAGCGGCGTGGTCGCTTCGTGGCCGGCGTAATGGTAAGTGCCCCACAGCGGCGCGGCGCAGTCGAGTTGCTTGAGTACGGAAATGATCACCCGCGCCGCGTCATCGACCGGCGTGGGGTTGCCGCGACGGTCATCGGCCAGCAGCAATTCTTCGGGTTTTTCCGCGCGGGCGAGAAAGCGTCCGAGAGTGCCGTCCGGGCTGTCGTCGAGCAGCCAGCCAAAGCGCAGCAGCACATGTTGCGGGCAGGTCGCACGCACGCTCTGTTCAATGCGCCACAAGGCCTGACCGCGCAGGCCCAGCGGCACCGGTTCGTCTTTTTCGCTGTAGGCCGTGGCCCGCGAGCCGTCGAATACCCGATAGCTCGACGGCTGCACGAGGACAATGTTGTGGTGCTGGCACAGTTCGGCCAGACGCTCGATGGCGCGTTCCTGGCCGGTCATGCGGCTTTCGCTGACGCTTTCGGCCTGGAACCAGTCGAAATAGTAGGCGAGGTTGATCAACGCATCGGGACGGGTGTCGTCGAGCAGTTGTGTGAGGCTCGCGGCATCCCAGCCGTTTTCGGGCGGGCGGGGGGCGAGGAAACCGATGTCTTCTTCCGCACCGAGGCGAATCAGCGCCTGCCCAAGGGCATTTCCGCCGCCCAGTAACATAAGGCGCATTCGCATAGAGTCAGCAGGCCCAGTCTGATTGGAACGATGGCTTTGACGACGGCACGCGTGGCGCCGTGGTCGATCATTGCCGGAATCGTTGCATTTTGCGGGTTTAGTGCGCAACCGTCACCCGTAAAGTGTAGATGCCGGGATTTGTATCGCCCCCACTGGTGCTATTGCGAGCAGGCTCACTCCTAGAGGGGACCGCATTCCAAGGTGGGAGCGAGCCTGCTCGCGAAGGGGTCCGAACGGTACTTGCATCTTCCCGCCCTCGCCCGCATAACTTCTGTCATGAATCTGCCCCTCCCCGCCAACAGCGCTCTGGCAGGCTTTCACCCCGCCGTCAGCGCCTGGTTCAACAAGACTTTCCCGGCGGTCACCGCCGCTCAGGCCCGTGCGTGGCCGTTGATCCAGCAGCGCCGGTCGACGCTGATCGCGGCGCCCACCGGCTCGGGGAAAACCCTGACCGCGTTTCTCGCCGTGCTCGATGAGCTTGTGCACCGCGGCCTCGAACACCCCGACGGCCTGCCCGCCGAAACCCTGGTGGTCTATGTCTCGCCGCTGAAAGCGCTGTCCAACGACATCCAGATCAACCTGCAGAATCCGCTGGCCGGCATTACCGCGCAATTGCGCGAACTGGGCCTGCCCGAGCTGACGATCACCACCGCCGTACGCACCGGCGACACGCCGCAAAAAGATCGCGCCGCCATGCGCAAGAACGCACCGCACATTCTGGTCACCACGCCGGAATCGCTGTACGTGCTGCTCGGTTCGGAATCCGGGCGCAAGATGCTCGGCACCACGCGCACGGTGATCATCGACGAAATCCATGCCATGGCCGCCGGCAAGCGCGGCAGTCATCTGTCCTTGAGCCTGGAGCGTTTGCAAGCACTCTGCGCCGGGCCGCTGACCCGGATCGGCCTGTCCGCCACGCAGAAACCGGTGGAGGCGGTGGCGCAGTTTCTGGTCGGTCACGAACGCCCCTGCGAAATCGTCGACATCGGCCACGCCCGCCCACGAGACCTGGGCATCGAGGTGCCACCGGTGCCGTTGTCGGCGGTGATGGCCACCGATGTCTGGGGACTGGTGTATGACCGCCTCGCCGAACTCGCTCGCGAGCACCGCACCACGCTGATTTTCGTCAACACCCGACGCCTCGCCGAGCGCCTCAGCCGGCATCTGAGCGAACGCCTCGGCAAGCAGGCCGTGGCGGCGCACCACGGCAGCCTCGCCAAGGAGTTTCGCCTCGACGCCGAACAGCGCCTCAAGCGCGGTGAGTTGCAGGTACTGATCGCCACCGCGTCGCTGGAGCTGGGCATCGATATCGGCGAAGTCGACCTGGTCTGCCAGATCAGCTCGCCGCGTTCGATTGCCGCGTTTCTGCAACGGGTTGGCCGCTCTGGCCACCAGGTCGGCGGCACACCCAAGGGCCGTCTGTTCGCCACCACCCGCGACGACCTGATCGAGTGCGCCGCTCTTCTCGACTGCGTGCGCCGGGGCGAGCTCGATACGCTGCACATCCCGGAAAAACCGCTCGACGTGCTGGCGCAGCAGATCATTGCCGAAGTCAGTTGCCAGGAATGGTCGGAGGACGCCTTGTTGGCGATGTTCCGTCGCGCCTGGCCTTACCGTGATGTCGACGAAAAGCACTATCAGGCCCTGCTGAGCATGCTCGCCGAAGGGTACAACGGCCGTCAGGGCATCCGTAGCGCATACCTGCATCGCGACGTCGTCAATCGCACTTTGCGCGGCCGGCGCGGCGCGCAACTGACCGCCGTGACCAGTGGCGGCACCATCCCGGACAACGCCGACTACAGCGTGCTGCTCGAACCGCAGGGCTTGAGCATCGGCAGCGTCAACGAAGATTTCGCCGTGGAAAGTATCGCTGGCGACGTGTTCCAGCTCGGCAATACTTCGTACCGCATCCTGCGGGTGGAGAGCGGCAAGGTCCGCGTCGAGGATGCGCAGGGCATGCCACCGACCATTCCGTTCTGGCTCGGCGAAGCCCCGGGGCGCAGCGATGAATTGTCGGCCGCCGTCGCGCGCCTGCAAGGGCATCTGGATGAGCTGCTCAGCGCCAGCCCCGGTAATCTGCAACCGGCGCTCGACTGGCTGACCACGACACTTGGCCTCAACCTCGCCAGCGCCGAGCAACTGGTCGAATATCTCGCTCGCGCCCGGCAAACCCTCGGCGCCCTGCCCTCGCAGGACACGCTGTTGATGGAGCGGTTTTTCGACGAGTCCGGCGGCACCCAACTGATCATCCATACGCCGTTCGGCAGCCGCATCAACCGCGCCTGGGGCCTGGCCCTGCGCAAGCGTTTCTGCCGCACCTTCAACTTCGAGTTGCAGGCCGCCGCCAGCGAAGACGCGATCGTGCTGTCGCTGTCCACCAGTCACAGCTTCGAGCTCGATGAAGTCTGGCGTTATCTGCACAGTAATAGCGCCGAACACACGCTCATTCAGGCCGTGCTCGATGCGCCGTTATTCGGCGTGCGCTGGCGCTGGAATGCCGGGGTGGCGCTGGCGCTGCCGCGCTTTACCGGCGGACGCAAAGTCGCCCCGCAGCTGCAACGGATGAAAAGCGAAGACCTGATCGCCAGCGTGTTTCCCGACCAGATCGCCTGCCTGGAAAACCTCGCCGGCGAGCGCGAAGTCCCCGAGCATCCGCTGGTGGAACAGACCCTCGACGATTGCCTGCACGAAGCGATGGACAGCGAAGGCTGGCTGACCCTGCTGCGGCGCATGGAGCGTGGCGAGGTGCGGCTGATCAGCCGCGACCTGCCGGCACCGTCGCCGCTGGCGGCGGAAATCCTCAGCGCCCGGCCGTACACGTTTCTTGATGACGCGCCGCTGGAAGAGCGGCGCACGCAAGCGGTGATCAACCGGCGCTGGAGCGATCCGCAATCGACCGATGACCTCGGCGCGCTGGACGCCGATGCGATCACGGCGGTGCGCGAAGAAGCCTGGCCGTCGCCCGATTCCATGGATGAAATGCACGAAGCACTGATGAGCCTTGCCTGCATCAGTGACGCCGAAGCGCAAGCCAACACGGCTTGGCTGGATTGGTTGCAAGCGCTGATGGCCAGCGGCCGCGCCTGCCTGCTGCGGATCGACGCCGAGCATCAGCTATGGCTGGCCCGCGAACGTTTGAGTTGTCTGCAGGCACTTTATCCACAGGCGACGTTGGCGAGCGCAGCAGTGGCGCTACCCGGATTCGACGAGGCGTGGACATTCGATGAGGCGCTGGTCGAAGTGATCCGCGCCCGCCTCGGTGCCTTTGGGCCGACCCCTTTGTCAACCATTGCCGAGCCGCTCGCCCTGCCCGCCGCGCAAGTGAGTCAGGCCCTCGCCCGACTGGAGCGTGAAGGTTACGTCTTGCGCGGGCAGTTCACGCCGAAAAGCGCGATTGAAGAATGGTGCGAACGCCATCTGCTCGCGCGCATCCATCGCTACACGGTCAAGCGCCTGCGTCGGGAAATCGAACCGGTGGCGTTGCAGGACTTCACGCGCTTTCTATTCGACTGGCAGCATTTGTCACCGACCACCCAAGGTCAGGGCAGCGCAGTGTTGCCAGCGATTGTCGGCCAGTTCGAAGGTTACCCGGCGGCAGCTTCGGCGTGGGACAGCGACATCCTGCCGGCACGCCTCAAGGACTATTCGCCGAGCTGGCTGGATGAGCTGTGCCGCAACGGCAAACTGGTGTGGACGCGTATCAGCGCGCGACAGAAAGTCAGCGGCTCGGCATTGCGCAGCACGCCGATTGTCCTGCTGCCGCGCAGTCAGGTGGGTTTGTGGAGTGCGCTGGCTGAGCAAACCCCAGTGAGTGAGTTATCGCTGAAAACGCAGAAAGTCTTCGAGGCGCTGAGTCAGCATGGCGCGCTGTTTTTTGATGAGCTGATTAATGAAGCGCGCCTGCTGCGCAGCGAGCTGGAAATCGCCCTGCAGGAACTGGTCGCCGCCGGGCTGGTGAATGCCGACAGCTTCGCCGGTCTGCGCGCGCTGATCACCCCGGCGAGCAAGCGCCAGCAGCGCAGTAGCCGACGCGGGCGCGGCGCATTTATCGGCGGAATGGACGATGCCGGGCGCTGGGCGTTGCTGCGCCGTGGTTCGTCAGCAGACACAGCCGAGACGCTCGAACATGTGGCAATGACCCTGCTGCGCCGCTACGGCGTGGTGTTCTGGCGCTTGCTGGAACGGGAAGCAGACTGGCTGCCGAGCTGGCGGGAATTGCTGCGCACCTTCCATCGACTGGAGGCGCGGGGCGAGATTCGTGGCGGGCGCTTTGTCAGTGGTCTGGCGGGCGAGCAATTCGCGCTGCCGGAGGCGATTCCCCTATTGCGCGAAGTGCGCCGGCGCCCGCATGACGGCAGTCTGGTGGCGGTATGTGGAGTTGATCCGCTGAACCTGGCGGGGACACTGTTGCCCGGGGTGAAAGTGCCGGCGCTGGTGAGTAATCGGCTGGTGTATCGCGATGGCGTGCCCGTGGCGGCTGTGATTGCCGGCAAACAGCAGATCTGGGTGGAACTGGACCAAGTGGCCATGGAGCAGATAGGCCGGAAGTTGATCCGGCATTGAGGGTGTCTGTTGTAGTGCCATCGCGAGCAGGCTCACTCCTACATTCTGGAATGCATTCCCCTGTAGGAGTGAGCCTGCTCGCGATGAGGCCGGGACATTCAACGCAGAGCTCAGATCAGGTCCGCGACTCCTGCGGCACCTCAGCCGCCACCACCGCCCCCTCCTCCTGCCGCTTCGGCAAAAAGACCTGCTGTGGATAAGTCTGCGCAAAATGCACATTTGCAGTGTTATCCACAAGCTTCTTCAAGCGCTGGTTGAACGCCCGGCTCACCGCATATTGCCCACCGGATACCGTGCGAAATTGCGCCGTCAGTACCACGCCGTTGAGATCCATCCTGTCCACCCCGAACACATCCAGCGGCCCTTGCAGGTTGTACTTGAGGAACGGGTCTTCGCGGATCGAATCGCCGGCCTCGCGGATCAGCTCGATGGCCTTGTCGACGTCGGTGTCGTAAGTGAACTGCACCGAGAAAAACGCGAAGGCAAACTGGCGTGATTGGTTGGTCACAGCCTTGATCTGACCGAATGGCACCGAGTGCACAAAACCCTTGCCGTCACGCAGGCGCAGGGTGCGGATGGTCAAGCCTTCCACAGTGCCGGCATGGCCGGAATCCAGCACCACCCAGTCGCCAATCGACAGGGTGTCTTCGATGATGATAAACAGCCCGGTGATCACATCCTGCACCAGTTGCTGCGAACCGAAACCGATCGCCAGACCGACCACACCGGCACCAGCCAGAAGCGGCGCGACGTTGATGCCAAGATTGGCCATGGTAGTGATCGCGCAGATCACCACGAGGATGATTTTGATCGCATTGCGCAACAACGGCAGGATGGTTTTCACCCGCGTGCTCGGCTGGCGTGCCGCGCGTTTGCTGACCGGCGGTTTCAGCGCTTCCTGAATCGCCGTGTCGAGCACGACCCACAGCAACCACGTCACCAGGAAGATCAGGCCGATACTGCTCAAGGCATTGCTGATCGCCCGGCCCACCGTGCTGCTCTGGGCGAAATCGAGCAATGACACGCCCCAGATCCGCCCGAGAATATCGATGAACACAATCGCCATGACGATACGCAGCAACGCGTGCAACAGGCTGAGAAAGCGTTCCTTGTAGGCACTGCTGCGCTGGAGCGCCTCGGCCTTGCGCGACTTGAACAGGTGCTGCAACACGGTGCTGAGAAATACTGTGGCGATCAGCAGCACGGTGGTGAACAAGGCGCAGCGCAGGGCTTTCTGATTGTCCTCGCCGATGCCGATCAGACTGACCGCCGAGACCAGCACCATCAGCACGATCGGCCAGTACCACAACCCGGAAAATATCCGCAGCGACTCTTGCAGCGACGGTTGTTTCAAACGCTGGGCCAACGGGCGATTGCGGATCAGATGCGCCACCGGCCGGCGCAGGCGGATCACCAGCAAACCGAAAATCACCGAGGCGATCAGCCCGGTGAACACGGCGATACTGCTGGTGATATTGCCGCCCAGTTGCCGGGCGATCTGCGGGCTGGTCAGGGCATCACTGAGAGCAGCGAGAAAACCGATCAGGAACAGCGGTCGCGGACAGTATTCACGGATGATTCGCGCGGCGGTGCGTTTGTGGCCGACGTTGAACATCACCACGACGCACAACAACATCGACGTGGAAAAGATACCGCTGCTGGTGGCGTAGGCCAGACACAGCGCCAGCGCGCGCCCCACCGAACCTTGAAGAAAATGGCTGACATACAGCGTCAGCGGCAGGCAGATCAGTGCCGGCACGGTGTACGGCAGCACATAGCCGAGCAGGTCCTGACTGCGCTGGCGAGTGCGCAACCAGCGCCCCTCGCGCAGACGCTTGGCCAGCAGACTGCCAAGCACGGTCAACAGGGCGAAACTGCCCAGCCACACACCCGACAGCGTGAGGAAATCCCCGGCCACGCTCCAGCCCGAACGGTTCGACGGCTGCTTGACCAGCCGATCGACCTCATCCGCCGCGCGGTCGGCACGCAGGCGCCAGGCATCAACCAGATGTTCATTGAGGTCGAGTTTTTCCTGCACGTCGTCAATGCTCGAACTGATCGCCCCGAGCAGACCGCCCTGCACCAGCGGTTCCGGTTCGGCGGGCTTTTCCGCCGTTTCAGCGGGAGCCGGAACGCCCGGCAGCGCGGCGGCCTGCGATGTGTTGAAGCCGAAGCACAACAGCGCTCCCAGCAGAATGGCGATCCTGAAATTGCGCAAAACTCCGATCTCCCGTGGCTGAACAACCTGTAAGGAACTGATCGGTAATTGCGCGGCAAGTTCAAGAGCCCCCTCACCCCAGCCCTCTCCCCCAGGAGAGGGAGCCGACCGAGTTGCCTGATCCATCTCACCGACCTGCACGTCCCGAGTCGGACTCAAGTCCTGAAGACCATGAAGATCTGCTCCCTTCACAGTCGTACGCGATTTCAGGAGACATGAAGATCTGCTCCCTTCCCCCTCGCCACCTTGGGGGAGAGGGTTGGGGTGAGGGGGTGAGCTCTTGATCCTCGCTTCACCCGCGACCGTCCGTAACACCACCGAAACTTTCCCGCCCCCGGCGCAGTCATCACAGAACATCGGCAACACGAGGACTTTCTACGGGAGGATGGGATGGCGACGATTCACATCGGTATTTCAGGCTGGCGCTACGCCCCGTGGCGCGGGGATTTCTACCCGAAGGGACTGGCGCAGAAGCGCGAATTGCAGTTCGCCTCCCGCGCGGTCAACAGCATTGAAATCAATGGATCGTTCTACGCCCTGCAACGACCCGAACGTTACGCCCAATGGTACGCCGAAACGCCCGATGACTTCGTATTCAGCGTCAAGGCGCCGCGCTTCATCACCCACGTGCGCCGCCTGCGCGACATCGAAAAGCCGCTGGCGAATTTCTTTGCCTCAGGCGTGCTGGAGCTGAAGGAAAAACTCGGGCCGATCCTTTGGCAGTTTCCGCCCAACTTCAAATTCGACGCCGAGCGCTTCGACCAGTTTCTTGCGCAACTGCCCCACGATACCCAAGCCGCAGCCGCCCTCGCCCGCCAGCACGATTCGCATCTGCCCGGCCATGCCAGCGTCAAGGCCTGGCGCAAGAAACCGCTGCGCCATGCGGTGGAAATCCGTCATGAAAGTTTCATCGACCCGCAATTCGTGCGCCTGCTCAAACGCTACAACACCGCACTGGTCATTGCCGACACCGCCGGCAAATGGCCGTACCGCGAAGACCTCACCAGCGACTTCGTCTATCTGCGCCTGCACGGTGCTGAAGAGCTCTACGCCAGCGGCTATTCCGAACAAGCACTCAAGCGCTGGGCCGAGCGCATCGACGCCTGGCATCACGGCAAACAGCCGGAGGACGCACATCTGATAGCCCCACGCCTGAAACCCCGCGCACGCAAATCCCGTGAAGTGTTCTGCTACTTTGACAACGACATCAAAGTCCGCGCGCCCTACGACGCCCGCAATCTGTTGCAGCGCTTCGACCTCGACAAAGACCTCGCCACAACTCCCGGGCAAGTCGCCGCTGAAGGAGTTCTGTCATGAGCATTCCCGAACCGGTCGGTTTTACCGACGAAGGCTCCGTGGTCTCACCCTCGGTGCGAACGTTCACTGTCCTGACGGTCAATACCCACAAGGGCTTCACCGCGCTGAACCGGCGCTTCATCCTTCCGGAGTTGCGTGAAGCGGTGCGCAGCGTCGCCGCCGACGTGGTGTTTCTGCAGGAAGTCCACGGCACTCACGAGCAGCATCCGAAACGCTACGACAACTGGCCGACGATGCCGCAATACGAATTCCTCGCCGACAGCCTCTGGCCGCAGTTCGCCTACGGGCGCAACGCGGTGTACCCGGCGGGCGACCACGGCAATGCACTGCTGTCGAAATTTCAGATCATCCGCCACGACAACCTCGACGTATCGATCAGCGGCCATGAAAACCGTGGCCTGCTGCATTGCGTGCTGCGCCTGCCCGGAGACGGCACCGAGGTGCATGCGATCTGCGTGCATCTGGGCCTGCGCGAAAGCCATCGCAATGCACAACTGGATCTGCTGCTGCAACGTCTCGCCGAATTGCCCGCCGATGCGCCGGTGATTGTCGCCGGCGACTTCAATGACTGGCGTCAGCGCGCCGATGCGCAGCTCAAGCCCTGTGGCCTGCGCGAAGTATTCGCCGAACACCACGGCAAACCGGCGCGCAGCTTTCCCGCGCGACTGCCAGCGCTGCGGCTCGACCGCATCTACGTGCGCAACCTCAAGGCCAGCCTGCCGAAAGTCTTGACCAACCGGCCCTGGTCACATCTTTCCGACCACGCACCGTTATCGGTGGAGATTGAACTATGAACAGTGCGCCACTGGAAAAATCCGCCGTCGAACCGGTCACGCTGAACCCGCCGGTGCGCGAGCCCGGCCACGTTGACGTCGAGTATCAATGGCACAGCAATAACCGCGTAGAACTGCTGGAAAACGGCGAGGAATATTTCCCCCGTGTGTTCGAAGCGATGCGCGCGGCCAAGAGCGAAATTCTGCTGGAGACCTTCATCGTCTTCGAAGACAAGGTCGGCGCCGAGTTGCAGCAGATCCTCATCGAAGCCGCCCAGCGTGGCGTGCGCACCACGGTCAGCCTCGACGGCTTCGGCTGCGGCGAGCTGAGCACCGGCTATCTGTCGGCATTGAGCGATGCCGGCGTGCATCTGCAGATCTTCGATCCAGCGCCCAAGCACCTGGGCATCCGCACCAACTGGTTTCGCCGTTTGCACCGCAAGATCGTGGTGGTCGACGGTTTGATCGCGTTCATTGGCGGGATCAATTTTTCCGGCGATCATTTGGCCGATTTCGGCCCTGAAGCCAAGCAGGATTATTCGGTGGAGATCCAGGGCCCGGTGGTCGCCGATATCCATCACTTCGCCCTGCTGCAAAGCGGTCGTCCGGGACGCGCGCGGTTTTGGTGGCAGCGTCGGCGCCAGCGTCTGGCGGAAATGGCTTTCACCGATCACGACGGCCAGGTACGGCTGGTGTTCCGCGATAACGATCAACACAACACCGATATCGAAGACGTCTATCTGCAGGTGCTGCGCAAGGCCAAGCGCCGGGTGATCATCGCCAATGCCTACTTCTTCCCCGGCTACCGTTTGCTGCGCGAAATCCGCAATGCCGCCCGCCGAGGCGTCGATGTGCGACTGATCCTGCAGGGCCAGCCAGACATGCTCGTCGCGAAACTGGCAGCGCGCATGACCTACGATTATCTGCTGCGCGCCGGCGTGCAGATTCATGAATATTGCCAACGCCCGCTGCACGGCAAAGTCGCGCTCGTCGACGATGACTGGAGCACCGTGGGCTCGAGCAATCTCGACCCGCTGAGCCTGTCGCTGAATCTGGAAGCCAACGTGCTGATCCGCGACCGCGCCTTCAATCAGCACCTGTACGAACGCCTCGAAGACCTCAGCCAGAACCACTGCAAGGCGATGGACGCCAAGCTGTTGCCGCGTGGACGGATCTGGCACATGACTGTGGGTTTTCTGGTGTTCCACTTCCTGCGGCACTTCCCGGCCATGGCCGGTTGGCTGCCGGCGCATAAACCGCGTCTGAAGCCTTTCCGAGGTGCGCGTCCATGAGTCATTCCGAAGTCCATTCCGATAGCCATTCGGCACCCGCGGCGCCGTCGAAATGGAGCCGCTGGAAACGTCCGCTGACCCTCCTGTTTTTCCTCGCGCTGATCGTCCTGCTGACAATGTTCGCCACGCGCATCGAATGGGCCGAGGTGCTGGAAACCCTCGCCGATTTCAAGGTGCGCACGCTGATCATCGCCGCCAGCCTGACCCTGCTGAGCTTTCTGGTGTACGCCAGTTTCGACCTGATCGGCCGCACCTACATTCGTCAGGACCTGACGTGGAAGCAGATCCTGCCGGTGGGCATCATCAGCTACGCCTTCAATCTCAACCTCAGCGCCTGGGTCGGCGGCATCGCCATGCGTTATCGGCTGTATTCGCGGCTCGGCGTAAGCAAGGGCAACATCGCCAAGATCCTCGGCCTGAGCCTGGCGACCAACTGGTTCGGCTACATGACCATCGCCGGTGTGGTCTTCAGCAGCGGTCTGGTGCGCATGCCGCCAGGCTGGAAACTCAGCAGTGACGCGCTGCAACTGGTGGGTGTGTTGTTGCTGTTGGTCAGTGCCGGGTACCTGGCGGCGTGTCAGTTTTCCAAGCGCCGCGAGTGGTCGATACGCGGCGTGGAAATCAACCTGCCGTCGCTGCGCATGGCGGTCCTGCAATTGCTGTTGGGCGCCTTGAACTGGTCGCTGATGGCGGCGGTGATCTTCACCTTGCTGCCGAGCAAACTGGATTATCCGCTGGTGCTGGGCGTGCTGTTGATCAGCGCGATCGCCGGGGTCATCACGCACATTCCAGCAGGGCTGGGCGTCCTTGAAGCGGTGTTTGTCGCGCTGCTGCAGCACGAAGCGTCGCGCGGCAGTCTGGTGGCGGGATTGCTGGCGTATCGGGCGATTTATTTTCTGTTGCCGCTGCTGATTACGGTGGTGATGTATCTGGTGGTGGAGGCCAAGGCCAAGGCGCTGCGGATCGAGAAAAAACCGTCCTGAGAGAGTTGTTGAATGGGAAATTGCAATCGCGAGCAGGCTCACTCCTACAGGGGGAACGCATTCCAAATGTAGGAGTGAGCCTGCTCGCGATAGCGTCCGCAAGACCACCGAAAATCATCTGGATTGGATAATGCTCAACCGCTCCCCCACCACCATCTCGGTAATCCAGTCCACCAGGATCGACGTGTAGGCCTGCTGCGACACCGGATCACTCAATGCGTGATCGGCGCCATCGATGATCCGGTGAGTCAACGAGTGAGTCTGCTGACACGCTGCGCGGTAACTCATGATCGTCGCGTGAGGTACGAAGTCGTCGGTTTCCGACTCCACCAGCAGCACGTCACCGGTGAATTGCGAACAGGCGTGCAAGGCGCGATTGCTGTCGGCACGCACCAGCGTATTGCGATAATCGCGCAGATCGGCCTTGTCCAGATCGCGCTTGGGCGTGTGCCACTGTTCATCGCGGTACAGCGCCGGCACGCGCAGCGCCAGCCAGCGCACCGGGCGCAATGAGGTCAGGATCGAAGCCAGATAACCGCCATAACTGGTGCCGACCACGGCGATCGCCGAGGTGTCGAGGGCCGGGTGCGCCAGCAGGCGATCATAGGCTGCCAGCAAATCACGCAGATTATCCTCACGGGTCACGCGGGTCAGCGGAATGCCGGTGCCGCCGGTATGCCCGCGCAGGTCGAAGGTCAGGCATACGCAACCCAGGCCCGCAATGCCTTTGGCCCGTTCCAGATCGCGCTCCTGACTGCCGCCCCAACCGTGAACAAACAACACCCCCGGGACTTTCGATTTGGGACTGAGAAAAGTCCCGCTCATCTGTTCGTCATCGATGTCGATTTGAATGCTTTCGCTTCTAGCCGTCATAGGATTGGACCGTCACATATTTGAGAAGAAACGCGCTGTTTTCCGCCGGGCCGCGATAGACCTCGATGGCGTCCGCCGGCAGCGCCTGATCGATATAGGTTTCCACCGACGACACGCGGATGGCGCGCATCTGTGGATCGTTGACGAAGCTTTGCAGCGCGGCCACTTCGGCACTGCTGGCGCCGCCCATGCGCCAGGATTGTTCGAGCACGCCGCTGCGCTGGTTGCCGTCGGCGTCCAGGCCTTGGGCGATATCGTAATTGCGCCGCGAGGCGAAGAAGCGTGGGTAGGCTTCGTCAGCTGCGCTGTCGAACACCTGAGCCTGTTCGATGGCCAGGCGCACATCATCGGGCAGATCCAGCGCGAGCAATTGGTCATAGCCGCCCTGCACCACCAGCAGGTTCGAACCGCCGTAGACCTCTTCGCCATGACCGTCCTCGGTCAAGTATTGATCACCGCAGTAACTCAAGACCTTGCCGCCGATAAACGACTGGCCGACGCTATGGGTGACCACGTTGCGCAAGTCCTGCTCCAGCACTACGCCGTCACTGAACAAACTTTGTGCTTCGGGGCGCGCGAGGATTTCATCGAACGCGTCGAGGCTCTTGATCACTTCCTGGCCGCGACCGGCGCACGCGTGAATCGGTTTCAAGCGAATCGGCCCGGCGTACAGCAGATGCTCGGCGGCGGGCCGCGCATCTTCCAGGGCGAATACGCTGAGACCATCAAGTACGACGTTGCGCACCCGCTCCGAGAACAGCGGCGACCAGCCCTGCGGCGCCTGCGCCAGATGGCTGCGCAGGCCGTGGCTGATGGCTTTGGTGCAGATGAAATCGTATTCGACGTAGCCGCCCCACAAGTCATCAGGGCCTTTGATGCCCAGCGCTTGAGCATGGGCGGCGCCGACGATGGTTTGCGTCGGCAGCAGGTACAGTTCGCGGCCTGAATGTTTCGCCGGATCGTAACTGCCGCCGAATTTGCAGCCGAGAATCTGCGCCAGCCAGCGCGCCAGGGCCTTGTTGGTCTCGACTTCATGTTGCGGCGCCTCGGCACGCACCGAATGGGCCACGACGATTTTCTTGCTGGGTGTCGGGGTCATGCGTTCCCCTTTTCATCAGTCGATGGGTTCACTCACGGAAATTGCAGAGATCAGGCCAATCATCGATCTCAACAAACCGCCCGGTTATCGGGTGTTTGCCGCCGAAGTGCTGGCATCGCGCCTGTTTCAAACTGCACGACAGCGGGTAAAACTCCGGCAAATTGCACGATCCCGCGCCTCAGCCCATTCCCCTGTAGGAGTGAGCCTGCTCGCGATAGCCGTGGATCAGTCACCATTCGTGTTGAATGAGATACCGCTATCGCGAGCAGGCTCACTCCTACAGTAGTTCATCGTTGCCTGGGCTATCGCGTCAGGCCGAACCTTGTGCGGTAATCACTTGGCCCCAGCCCGGTGATCTTCTTGAAGATCGCGCGAAACGCGCCTGGATCCTGATAGCCCACCGTCCAGGCTATGTGATCGATCGTGCCATTGGTGAATTCAAGCATTTCCCGCGCCTTGCCCACCCGCAGGTGCTGGCAATACTCGGTCGGTTTCAAGCCTGTCGCGGCGCGGAATCGGCGTAGAAACGTGCGCTCTTCCAGTCCCGCGCGCTCGGCCATCGCCGCCAGCGAAACCTCCGTCGCCCCGGTGCTTTGCAGCCAGTGCTGGACCTTGAGAATGGCCGCGTCGCCATGACTGAGGATCGGTGCGAAATTGCTTCCGCATTCACTGGCGCTGTCGCTGTGTTCCATCACCAGAAAACGCGCGGTTGCGGTGGCGATGCTCGGGCCGAGCAAGCGATCGACCAGACGCAATCCCAGTTCCGACCAGGCCATCAGCCCGGCCGTGGTGATCAGGTCGCCGTCGTCGACAATCGGCGTGTCGGCCTTCAGTTTGATGAGCGGATAACGCTCGGCGAACGCCTGGGCCGAGGTCCAGTGGGTGGTGGCGCTGCGCCCGTCGAGCAAGCCGCTTTCGGCCAGCATCAACGAGCCTACGCAGACGCCACCGAGGGTTGCGCCGCGTGCATGCTGATCGCGCAGCCATTGCGTCAGGCTCGCGGTCATCTGCGCTGCATCGAACCCGCCGAGGGACGGCGGAATCAGCACGGCAAGCAAAGCGTCTTCGGTACCCGGATGACTGTCATAGACCCGCGCCGGCAACTGCTCGCCTGCAACCTCCCAGTGACTGACCCGCAGCACGGGCAACCGCGCAGCCTGATGCTCGGCGGCGATACGGTTGGCCACCGCGAACAGATCGGTCAGACCGTGCACCGCCGCCAGTTGCGCGCCGGGGTAAATCAGCACGCCCAGCTCAGCGGTGGCGGCTCTTTGTGCAGCCATTGTCAGTTTTCCCCCGTCTATTGTCGGTGCGGCCAATCCTCGAATCCTCGGCCAGCGTCAATACTGAGGCCACACCCAATCACCGTCTCGAGGACAATCCCATGGCCAAGCAAGCGCTCATCGTAGTCGATATCCAGAACGACTACTTCCCCCAAGGCAAGTGGCCGCTGGTCGGCGCCGACGCCGCTGCCGACAACGCCGCGCGGCTGATCGCAGCCTTTCGCGAAGCGGGCGATTCCGTGGTGCACATTCGTCACGAATTCACCTCCGACGATGCACCGTTTTTCACTCCCGGCTCTGAGGGCGCCGAACTGCATCCGAAGGTGCGCAACCGCGCCAACGAGCCGGTGGTACTCAAGCACTTCGTCAACTCCTTCCGCGAAACCGAACTGAAATCGGTGCTCGACGAACAAGGCATCACCGACCTGGTGGTGATCGGCAGCATGAGCCATATGTGCATCGATGGCATCACCCGCGCGGCGGCGGACATGGGTTACGACGTCACGGTGATACACGATGCCTGCGCCAGCCGTGATCTCGAATTCAATGGCCTGACGGTGCCGGCCGCCCAAGTGCACGCAGCCTTCATGTCGGCGCTGAGTTTCGCCTACGCCACTGTCGTTTCGACTGACCAATTCCTGCACAGCAACGCCTAGCAACAACTGCACAACCCAAAGGCCCGCCGCGTTGCGGGCCTTTTTGCGTCTGTCATGAAAATCTCACGCGTGAGTCATTGATGGCACTTTGCATTGGTTGTAGTGTGGCCCACGCGTGAGATGCTCATAACCGGATTCCAGCCATGACAAGCCGCACTCCGACGCCTGCCGCAGCCAGCCCCAGAGGCGAGCGTGCCAAGACGTCAGCGAAAAAACCCTCGAGCTTCTACATGAAGCAGATGCGCGCAGGCCTGGCCGCCGCCGGTTATGTGAAACACGAGACTTGGGTGCTTCCGGAAAACCGAAGCTTGCTCAAGCAAATGGAGCAACAGCTACGCCAACCGATCCTGGCTGGCTCTTTCATGTCGGAGAAATACATGAGCGCAGGCAACAACTGGACCATCGATAGCCTCTTCAATGCCCTCAAGGCGCTGGACGAGGTGGCTTCGCAAGAGATCACGCTGTCGCTGATCCAGAGCTCCGAGCCGAGCATCAAGCTGGAAATGAACGAATTCGGCGGCCTGCCGATTCACATCGCCCTGGCCGGCCAGCAGATCATCGTCGACACCGTGCTGGTGGACATCGACTCGATCAGCAACGTCCAGGCGTTCAACGATGCCGTGCTGCGCAGCCGCGAGATGTTCCCGCTGTCGTCGATCGGTATCGAGTCGATGCCCAACGGGCAGACCGTCTACAACATGTTCGGCGCCCTCAGCGCGGATTCGAGCCTGACCAATGTGGTCACCGAGGTGAAAACCCTGGTCGACAACGTGCAGCGCGCCAGCGAAGCCTTCGAACACTTCTTCAAGTAATCAACAGGGAATATCCAATGACTCAGTCCATCTGGAGCAAGTTGTTCACCGCGCTGCGCGGCGGCGCCAACGAAGTCGGCGAAGCCATCGCCGATCAGCAGGCGCTGCGCATCCTCGATCAGGAAATCCGCGACGCCGACAGCGCGCTGTCGAACGCCCGCCGCGAACTGGTGACGATCATGGCCAAACACAAACTGGCCGCCGACCGCGTCAGCGAGTACGACGCCAAGATCAAGGATCTTGAAGCCAAGGCCGTTGCCGCACTGAATGCCGGCCGCGAAGACCTGGCACTGGAAGTGGCCGAAGCGATTTCGACCCTGACCAACGACCTCGCTGCCGAGAAGAAGCTCAGCGATGAATTCGGCGCCTACGCCGACAACATGCGCAAAGACATCAGCAAAGCCGAATCGCGGATCAAGGGCCTGCGCCAGCAAGTCGACATGGCCAAGGCGCGCGACAGCGTGCAAAAGGCCCAGGTCAGCGCAGCCATTGCCAGCGGCGGCGCCAACGGCAAACTCGAGACCGCCGTCGGCACCCTGAATCGCCTGCAAGCCAAGCAGCAGCAACGCGCTGCCGAACTGAGCGCAGCGGACGAACTGGCCGACGCCTCCAGCGGCAACGACCTGGAACGCAAGCTGCGCGACGCCGGCATCACGCCGAACGAAGGCAGCGCCAACGCGATTCTTGAGCGGCTGAAGCAGAAGTCCGCGCAGTAAGCTGTTGCGCAACCCTTTGTAGGAGTGAGCCTGCTCGCGATGGGGCCAAAACATTCAACTTCAGTGTTGACTAACCCGCCGCCATCGCGAGCAGGCTCACTCCTACATTGTTTGCGCTGAGCTATTGCCCCTGCTCGTACACCCCTGCGCCCGGTACACTACCGCCACTTTTTCAACCCCGAACACCTCCACCCGCTTCAAGGAACGTACCCATGGGATGGTTTAAAGACTTGCTCGGCACCAGCACCTGGCAGACCGCTGCGCCAACCACCACCGGCGCCAGCGGCCCTCTCGGCATGGCGCAAGGCAAAGGCGTGCGCTTTGACACGACCCTGGCGCTGCTGCTGGAAGGCTCGACGTCGGTGCGGGTGCCGTTCGATCAAGCGGTGTGGAGCGCCGGCTGGGTCGATCTCGGCCAGTCCAACAAATTGCACCGCTATTACATGAACGACGAGGATTTCTGGGTACAGATCCACGTCACCGGTGAAGACCAGATCGAGTCGGTCACCCTTTTCAACTACCTCAGCTATGTGACGGTCAACAGCGACGCCGAACTGCAGCGTCTGGCCGGCCCCAACAGTCTGATCGGCCTGCCGACCTACACCCGTGACGGTGTCGAATACACGCGCGAATGGGGCACCGAGCTGCAGCAGACCGAACTGGTGCCAATGACCGAACACGTGGTCAACCCGGACGAGTCCTACACCATCAAGCACCACGCGATGCTGTATGCCCGCGACACCGGCCTGACCGATCGCCGCGAACTGCTGTTGTTCTCCGTCGAACAGGATGAAGAAGGCACCGTCAGCCTGAGCACCTCGCTGGGCATCTCGCTGTACACGACTGATTTGAGCGCCATCTAAAAAGGAAGTTTTTCATGCTGGAAGTGTTGGCCGTTTCCCTGAACAAAACCGCGCTGGTCGGTTTTGTCGTCTACCTGATCGGCGCCGTGTTGCTGTTCATGCTGTTTCAATTCGTCTACACGCGCATCACCGCGCACAAGGAATTCGAGCTGATCCGCGCCGGCAATACTGCCGCCGCCATTGCCCTGTCCGGCGCAATCATCGGCTTCGCCATTCCCGCGAGCAACGTGATTGCCTACTCGGTCAACGTGCTCGACTTCGTGCTCTGGGCGGTTATCGCTGCCGTTGTGCAATTGTTGGCGTTCGTGGCTACCGGGCTGGTGCTCAAGGGCACGTCCCAGCGCATCGCCAACGGCGAAGTGGCGGCCGGCATTTATGTGGCTGCCGTGGCGATCAGCGTCGGCATGCTCAATGCCGCGTGCATGACCCCGTCCCACTGACCGGCAGGAAGCCTCTCGATGAAACGCAGCAAATACGTGCAGTTGTCCCTCGCCGCGTCAGTGGCGATGGCCATTTCCGGTGAAGCGGCAGCAGTGGATCAGCCGCGCAGTTTTCAGAGCGTTGAACAGTGCGTTGACGCCGAAGTGGCCGCCGACGTCTGCTCCAGCGCCTACGTCGCCGCCCTTGGCGAACACCGACGCATCGCCCCGGCCTACGACGACAAGACCCAATGCGACGCAGACTTTGCCGCTGGCTGGTGTCAGAAAAATTCCGATGGCCGCTTCGTCCCCAGACTCGGCGGTTTCAAGGTGCCGCAGAAGGGTGAAGAGCCGCAAAATCTGGATGCCATTGCCGATGCGCAAATGCCGGCGGGCGACACCACCAGCAGCAGCGCAAGTCACGGCGGCTCGCACTCTTCCGGCGGTTCAGGTGGCGGCGGCAATGGCTGGCTGAGCGGTTGGCTGATCGGCAACGCAATGAGCAACAATGCCGATCGCAGCGTTTACCGTGACCGTGAAACGCGCCAGCCGTACAACACCTCAACGCAGTACCGCAAAGCTGAAACTACCACGCGCAGCCAGCCGGATTACGAAAGCAGCAAGAGCAAACCGGTGAACGTTGCTGCCTCGACCTCGCGCGGCGGCTTCGGTAGCCAGTCCAGCGCCCGCAGCGGCTGGGGTGGCTGGGGCAGCAGTTCCGGACGCTCGAGCAGCTGACATGAAAAAGATCCACTGCGCCGAGCGCCCCGACTGGAAGCACACCGCCGAAAGCCTCGGTTTCCTGTTCCACACCATCGACGACGAACCGTACTGGGACGAAAGCGCCTACTACCAGTTCAGCCTCGCGCAGATCGAGAACGATCTTGAAGACCCGACCACCGAACTGCATGAGATGTGCATGGATCTGGTTGAGCGCGTGGTAAACAGCGAGGCGTTGCTCGATCGCTTGAGCATTCCGGCGGCGTACTACGACATGATCCGCACCTCCTGGCGCGAAGGTCATCCGCATCTGTACGGTCGCATGGACTTTTCCTACAGCGGCAGCGGCCCGGCGAAACTGCTGGAGCTCAACTACGACACGCCGACCAGCCTTTACGAAGCGGCGGCATTTCAGTGGGGCTGGCTGGAGCAGTGCATCGAGCGCGGCACGCTGCCACCGCATGCCGACCAGTTCAACAGCATCGACACCAGGCTGCACCAGGCTTTCGCCGAACTGCAGTTGAAGCGGCCGTTCTACTTCGCTTCGATGAAGGATTCGGTCGAGGACAAAGGCACCACTGACTACCTGCGGTTGATCGCGGAAAAGGTCGGCATCGAATCACGCCACATCGATATCGAAGACATCGGCCTGACGGCTGAAGGCCGGTTCGTCGATCTGCAGGATCGCTGGATCCCGCACCTGTTCAAGCTGCACGCCTGGGAATTCATCTTCCATGAACCGTTCGGCACAGCGATCGCCGAGTGCGACACGCAGTTTTTCGAACCGGCGTGGAAGGCGATTCTGTCGAACAAAGGTGTGCTGCCGTTGCTGTGGGAACTGCACAAGGGTCATCCGAATCTGCTCGCCGCGCACCTCGATCCGAATCCGCAGAGCGCCGTGCCGAAAGGCTGGGTGCGCAAGCCGTACTTTTCCCGTGAAGGCGCCAACATCGAGCTGCAAACGGCCCAGGGTCTGATCGTCAAAGAGGATGGGCCGTACACCGATGCGCCGTTCATCCTGCAGGAGTTCGCGCCGCTGCCGAAGTTTGGCGACAGCTACACGCTGATCGGTTCGTGGGTGATTGGTGACGAGGCGGCGGGAATTGGTGTGCGCGAGGACAACAGTCTGATCACCAAGGACTCCAGCCGCTTCCTGCCGCACCTGATCCTCGACTGAAACGATTCCCCATGTAGGAGCTGACGAGTGCAACGAGGCTGCGATCTTTTGACGTTGCTTTTAAAGATCAAAAGATCGCAGCCTC
>NZ_QETJ01000070.1:0-24774 GCF_003105095.1 Pseudomonas sp. NDM
CTGACATGTGTCTGGACGGACGCTATCGCGAGCAGGCTCACTCCTACAAGGGATCGATGTGACGGCTCAGGTCATTTCCCGCTCAACCCGATCCCGGCCATTCTGCTTGGCCGCATAAACCCCTGAGTCCGCACGCAGCAGCAACGCATCCGCGCCCTCCCCCGGGCGCCAGCTGGCGATGCCGAAACTGGCGGTGACCACGCCAACCACGTCCACCGGCGTACTGCGCAGGCCTTCCCACAATTCCACTGCCAGCATGTACGCGTGCTCGCCGTCGATGTCCGGGCACAGCACCATGAACTCTTCGCCGCCCAAGCGGCAGAACACATCGGTGCGGCGCAGGCGATGGCCAATGCGCTCGCACACCGCTTGCAGCACCCGATCGCCGACGGCGTGGCCGTAATGATCGTTGATGCGTTTGAAGTGGTCGATGTCGAGCATGATCACCGACAACTCGCCGCCGCCTCGCTCGACCCGGGCCATTTCCGTGGTCAGGCGCTCCTGGAAATAGCGGCGGTTGTGAATGCCGGTCAGCGAATCGGTGATCGACAACGCACGCAGTTCTTCTTCCACGCGCTTGAGGTCGGAAATGTCCGAGATGTAGCCGTGCCACAGCACCCCGCCACCCGGTAGCTCCTCCGGTGTCGCCTCGCCGCGCACCCAGCGCAGGCCGCGCTCAGGCAGTTGCACGCGGTATTCCTCGCGCCACGGGCTGAGATTCTCCGCCGATTCGCGGATCGATGAGCGCACGCGAATCGCGTCCTGCGGGTGGATGCGGCTGAAAATCGCCTCGGAGTCGAGCAGCAGGACATCCGGCTCCAGTTCATAGATCTCGCGGATGCCATCGCTGGCGTAGATCACACTGAAGCGCCCATCGAATTCCATCTTGAATTGGTAGATGCCACCGGGAACATGGGCGCTGAGCTTCTTCAACAACGTGTCGCGTGCCGCCAGCACTTCGTGCACGCGCTTGCGCTCGGTGATGTCGATACAGATTGCCAGATGGCCGACCCACAAGCCCTGCTCGTCGAGCACCGGGGTGGCGAGCATGTTGACCGGCAGATGACTGCCATCGCTGCGCACCAGCGTCCATTCGCGTGCTTCATGACCGCCGACTTCGCCGCCCTCGACCAGCATCGCGTGGCAGGTCGGAATGCTTTTGCCGTAGCGCGCGCTCAGCTCCGCCGAACGCGCCGCCAGCTCTCGGGGCAAATGCAGGTTTTCCAGGGTCATGCGTCCGACCACTTCGGCGCTGCTGTAGCCGAGCATCTGTTCAGCGCCGGGGTTGAAGGTGTTGATCACTCCGCGCAGATCGGTGGCGATGATCGCGACCTGGGTGGCGGCATTCAGCACGCCGCGCAGCTGCCCATGGGTGCCGCGCAGTTCCTGCTCGCGCTCATGCAATTCCTGGGTGCGCACCTCGACCAGACGCACCGCGCGCTGACGCTGGCTGACCAGCACGTATAGCAAGGCACTGAGCAGCGCGCTGAGCAAGCCGCCCAGAATGATCACACTGCCCACCGAAGAATGGTTGGCCTGCATGAACGCGTAGCTTGGCAGGATATCGACCTGATAGTCGTGATCGGCCATGCGCAGCAAACGCGTCGCCGCCAGATCGCCGGGCACCGCCTCGTTGGTCGATTCGAACAGTTCCTCATGTTGATCAGGGGTCGACATATCCAGAATGCGCACCGACAGGTAATCGTGCAGGGCATCGGGCAGACCGTCGGCAAGCAACTGGCGCATGCTGATCACCGCCATCACATAGCCGAATGGCTGTGACTCGCCTGATCGATTGACCGGCGCCAGCAACAACACCCCACGCGCATAGGCCGGCTCGATCCCGACCAGGTGCATCGGTTGCGACACGACCAGGTTGCCGAGACGGTCGGCGCGTTCAAGGGTTTCACGGCGCAAGGGTTGGGCGAGCAAGTCGTAGCCCAGCGGCGGCGCCAGTCGACTCTGAGTCTGTGTGTACAGCACCGGCACGTATGCGTCGCGTGGTGCTGCCAGCTGCAGATCACCCTTGGCGTCCAGCTCGCGGATGGTGAAATTGCTCAGGCCTTCGTCACGCACACGCTGTTCGAACGCCTCCCGCTCAGCGCCGCTGATTTTCGGTGCGTAGGTATAGGCTTGGGTGCGCAGTAATAAAGGTCGGGAGTAACCGTCGAATTCGGCGCGGGACACCGATTCGGAGTTGGTAAAGAACCGGCGCAGGCCATCGAGACGTTGCTCCTGGTCCTGAAAGCGTTCGGCGATGCGGCTGTAGCGTTCGTTGGCCAGCAGCTGAAAGCGCTGACGCGATTGTTGCTGGAACTGATTGTGGGTGCCCCAGGCAAGCAACCCGGTGAGAATCCCGCCGGCAAGCAATACCAGCAAAGCGACCAGCCAGGCTGAGACGTCTTCGCTGATAAAACCGAGAATTTTCGGGCGCACGGGGTGCAACGGCATAAGCACAACTCACTACGCCAGATTCCCGGGAAAAACCCCATTGGCGGTGTGTGAGTTATAGCTATTAGCCACTAATTTAGCCAGCACCGCAGGATCCACGGAGCCTTTAAAAATCAAGGCTCTGTGGATCCAATGGGACAAAACGTCAACGAGCCGTGATTTTCCAGGCGCGATGGATCTTGGTATTGCGGGCGAAATCCGGATCAATGGTCTGCGCGCTGATTTCCTCCACCGCATAGCGCTCGGCGAGGTTCTCTTCCAGCTGGAACTTGCGGAAGTTGTTGGAGAAATACAGCACGCCACCCGGCGCCAGACGCGCCATCGCCAGGTCGATCAGCTGCACCTGATCGCGCTGGACGTCGAAGATGCCCTCCATGCGCTTGGAGTTGGAGAACGTTGGCGGGTCGATGAAGATCAGGTCGTATTCGTCGCGGCTGCTTTCCAGCCAGGCCATTACATCGCCCTGCTCCAGGCGGTTCTTGTCCGAAAAACCGTTCAGCGACAGGTTGCGACGCGCCCAGTCCAGATAGGTTTTCGACAGATCGACGCTGGTGGTGCTGCGCGCACCGCCCTTGGCCGCGTGCACGCTGGCGGTCGCGGTGTAGCAGAACAGATTGAGAAAGCGCTTGCCGGCGGCCTCTTTCTGAATGCGCATGCGCATCGGACGGTGATCGAGGAACAGGCCGGTGTCGAGGTAGTCGGTGAGATTGACCAGCAACTTCACGCCGCCTTCATTGACCTCGACGAACTTGCCCTGGGCGGCCTGACGCTCGTACTGCTTGGTGCCGCTCTGCCGCTCGCGGCGCTTGACCACTACGCGATTCTTGTCGACGTTCAACGCCTGCGGAATGGCCGCCAGCGCATCGAACATACGCGCCGAGGCTTTTTCCGGGTCGATGGATTTCGGCGCGGCGTATTCCTGAACGTGCACCCAGTCGTGGTACAGGTCGATGGCCATGGCGTATTCCGGCATATCGGCATCGTAAACGCGGTAGCAATCGATGCCTTCGCGCTTGACCCACTTGCCCATCGCCTTGAGATTCTTTTGCAGACGGTTGGCAAACATCTGCCCGCCTTCGCTCAGGCGCGGTTGCTCGATCACCGGCGCCGGGGCCGGGGTTGGCTTGATCGGGTTGCCGTTCTTGTTGAACTTGCGTTCCTGCGGCTCGTCCGGGGTCTGGTCGTAGGCCGCTTGCTCGCGCTCGGCCTGACGCTGTTCCGGGGTGCGCCGCTCGCCAGTGACGAACTGATCCGGCAGGACCTTGATCAGCAGCAGCTTGCACGGCAGCGCGCCGTTCCAGAACGAATACTGTTTGTGGCTGCGAATGCCCATGCGCTTGCCCAGATCCGGCGCACCGGTGAACACCGCCGCTTCCCAGTTAAGGCAGGCCTGACGCAGACGCTCGCCGAGGTTCTGGTAGAGATACAGCAGACTGGCTTCATCACCCAGACGCTCGCCGTACGGCGGGTTGCAGATCACCAGACCTTTCTGGTTCTGATCCGGGCGCGGCTCGAAAGTCGCCACTTCGCCCTGGTAGATCTTGATCCACTCGCTGAGGCCGGCGCGCTCAACGTTGTTGCGACCCGGCTGAATCAGGCGCGGATCGGCTTCATAACCACGAATCCACAACGGGGGCTTGGCCAGACCGGCAGCGGCGCGCTCGACGGCTTCTTCGTGCAGTTTTTTCCACAGCGCCGGCACGTGACCGAGCCAGGCGGTAAAGCCCCACTGCTCGCGGCGCAGGTTCGGCGCCATGTCGGCGGCGATCATCCCGGCTTCAACGAGAAACGTACCGACACCGCACATCGGGTCAGCCAGCGCACCGCCCTCGGCGGCAACACGTGGCCAGCCGGAGCGAATCAGGATGGCGGCGGCGAGGTTTTCCTTCAGCGGTGCCGCGCCCTGCTGCAAGCGATAGCCGCGCTGGTGCAGGCTGTGGCCGGAGAGGTCGAGGGAGAGAATCGCTTCGCCGCGATCCAGGCGCAAGTGAATGCGCAAGTCAGGGTTGAGTTTGTCGATCGACGGACGGTCGCCCTGCGGCGTGCGCAGTTTGTCGACGATGGCGTCTTTGACTTTCAGCGCGCCGAAGTGGGTGTTGTCGATGCCCGAGCCGTGGCCGCTGAATTCGACGGCCAGGGTGCCGTCGCTGAGCATGTGATCCTGCCAGTCGATGTCGAGCACGCCGTGGTAGAGGTCTTCGGCGTCCTTCATCGGGAAACGCTTGAGCACCAGCAACACACGGTTGGCCAGGCGCGACCAGAGGCACAGGCGGTAGGCGGTTTCCATGGTTGCCATGCCACGCACGGCGGAGGTGTGCTCGCGCGCTTCTTCAAGGCCAAGCCCGACGGCTTCCTCGATGAGCAGGCCTTCAAGGCCTTTGGGGCAAGTGAGGAAGAGTTCGAAACGATCGGACATGGTAATTCCAGAGCCTTTGGCTAGTGGGCCGGCAACGCATTGCCGACCCGGTTTTCAATCAGGCGCTTTTCTGAAAGAGCGCCCGCGTGGCACGAAGGTGTGCCGTTCCATCCCCGCTGCTCGGGTTAAAAGAGCTTAGATGCCGGGACAGATAAAAAAGTTGGTGAAACAAAAAGACTGAAAGCGACCCTTCGTCGAATAGTACCCAAGCGCAAACGTGGGTCATTCTCACTTGAAGATTAACCCGCCGGGTCAGCGGGGCGCCGATCATACCGGGGTTTGCGCAATGATCGTTGAATAAATACGCGGTTACTTATTGCCATAGCATCCTTTCCGTTACGTGCTTATGACAAAACGATCATTCCCTCGATGTGACTCATTGGTTAGAACTGAGCACAGGTTGACGTCGCAACGGCGTCAACACCTTGGCTCGCCACGCCGGCAGCGAGCCGAACGATGGCAGGTTTTTTCTGCCAGACCTCAATTGAGGTCGACGCGACACTACAGTCAACAAGTGAGGGAAACACCCTATGAGAAGACTTAAGCGTGATCCGTTGGAAAGAGCATTTTTGCGCGGATATCAATATGGCGTTGGTGGCAAATCCCGTGAGCTTTGCCCATTTACTCTACCGTCGGTACGCCAAGCCTGGATCAACGGCTGGCGAGAAGGACGCGGCGACAACTGGGACGGTATGACCGGCACTGCGGGAATCCACAGACTCAACGAACTTCACGCCGTCGGCTGACACAGGGCATTTATTCCGACACGACAATCTGAATCTGCACTGAATTAACCACGCACGTCCCTCCCGGACGGCGGGCTACGGCCCAGGGGCTCCTTCGAGGAGCCCTTTTTATTGCCCGCAAAATCATCCGGCTGAACACATAACCTGTAGGAGTGAGCCTGCTCGCGATAGCTTTCTTTCGGTCACTTCATCAGCGACTGACAGACCGCCATCGCGAGCAGGCTCACTCCTACAAGGGAACAGTGGTGTCTATGGATCAGCGCAATGCGGCGATCGCATCCACCGATTCACGAATCAGCGCCGGGCCTTTATAGATGAAGCCCGAATAGATCTGCACCAGGCTCGCGCCGGCAGTGATTTTCTCCGCCGCGTGCTTGCCTTCGGTAATCCCGCCCGCGGCAATGATCGGCAAACGCCCGGCCAACTCGCCCGCCAGCACTTTCACGGTGTGGGTGCTCTTCTCACGCACCGGCGCCCCCGACAGACCGCCCGCCTCGTCGCCATGTTCCATGCCTTCGACGCCGACACGGCTCAGGGTGGTGTTGGTGGCAATCACCGCGTCCATCCCGGTTTCGAGCAGCGCCTGGGCCACCTGCGCGGTTTCTTCGTCGGTCATGTCCGGCGCAATCTTGATCGCCAGCGGCACATGCTTGCCGTGACGCAACGCCAGTTCGGCACGGCGCGTGGCCAGATCCGCAAGTAATTGCTTGAGCGAGTCACCGAACTGCAGGCTGCGCAGGCCCGGAGTGTTCGGCGAGCTGACGTTGACGGTGACGTAGCTGGCGTGGGCGTAGACCTTGTCCAGGCAGATCAGGTAGTCGTCGACCGCACGCTCGACCGGGGTGTCGAAGTTCTTGCCGATGTTGATCCCCAGCACGCCTTGGTATTTCGCCGCAGCGACCCGCGCCAGCAGGTTATCCACACCGAGATTGTTGAAGCCCATGCGGTTGATGATCGCCTGGGCTTCCGGCAGGCGGAAGATCCGCGGTTTCGGATTACCCGGCTGCGGACGCGGGGTCACGGTGCCGATTTCGACGAAACCGAAACCCAGTTGCGCAAAGCCATCGATGGCCGCGCCATTCTTGTCCAGACCTGCCGCCAGCCCCACCGGGTTCGGGAACTCGAGCCCCATGACGGTCACCGGCATCTTCGCCGGTGCCTTGCTCAGCAAGCCGTTGAGACCCAAACGTCCGCCCGCGCCGATCAGATCCAGCGATAGATCGTGGGAGGTTTCCGGGGAAAGTTTGAACAACAGCTGACGGGCCAGGGTGTACATGGGCGGCAATGACTCGGGCGGCGAAAAGAGGCGGCGATTATAGCCGGGCATCGTCCCCCGGCGCGAGGCGCCTGCACGAATCAGGTGACTGGCATATGCCTTGCACCGCCCTGTTCATCAGTCTGCCGACCAATGACGGCGCGCAGACCAGGACAATGGCGTCGTCCTCGGGTTTTGCCTGCGCAGAATCCGGGACGACGTTTTTTTTGAGGTAGCGTATGAACGAAACGTCCATGGGGCCTCTGGCCTGGGTCAATGGCAGCGATGCGCCGGAAAAGAGCGCGATCAATCTCGGCTTCATGGCACTGAGCGACTGCGCCTCGGTGGTGGTCGCCGCCACCCAGGGCTTCGCCCAGCCCTACGGGCTGACGCTGAACCTCAAGCGGCAGGCGTCGTGGGCCAACCTGCGCGACCAACTGGTCAGCGGCGAACTGGATGCCGCCCACAGCCTGTACGGGCTGATTTATGCGGTGCACCTGGGCATCGGCGGGATCGCCCCGACCGACATGGCAGTGCTGATGGGCCTGAACCAGAATGGCCAGAGCCTCAACCTCTCGCATGGTCTACAGCAGGCTGGCGTGAACGGTCCTGAAGCGCTGGATCGGCATGTGCACCAAAGCCGCGCAAAACTGACCTTCGCCCAGACCTTCCCCACCGGCACCCACGCGATGTGGCTTTATTACTGGCTGGCGAGCCAGGGCATTCACCCGTTGCAGGATGTCGACAGCGTGGTGGTGCCGCCACCGCAAATGGTCGCGCACCTGCAAGCCGGGCGCATCGACGGTTTTTGCGTCGGCGAACCGTGGGCAGCCAGCGCGGTGCAGCAGGATCTGGGTTTCACTTTAGCCACCAGCCAGAGCATCTGGCCCGACCACCCGGAAAAAGTTCTCGGCTGCACGCGTGAATTCGTCGAGCAATACCCGAACACAGCGCGGGCGCTGGTCATGGCCATTCTTGAGGCCAGCCGCTTTATCGAACAAAGCCCGGAGAATCGCCGCAGCACCGCGCAATTGCTCAGTGCCGCCGAATACCTCGACACCCCGGCCGCGTGCATCGAACCGCGCTTCATGGGTGACTACGCCGACGGCCTCGGCAATCGCTGGCAGGACCCGCACGCGCTGCGCTTTCATGGCGCAGGCGAGGTCAATCTGCCCTATCTCTCCGACGGCATGTGGTTCATGACCCAGTTCCGCCGCTGGGGTCTGCTGCGCGAGGATCCGGATTATCTGGCCGTCGCCCGGAAGGTTCAGCGTCTGGATCTGTACCGCGATGCCGCCAGCGCTGTCGGTGTGGCAGCTGCCCATGCAGACCTGCGCAGCAGCCAGTTGCTCGACGGCAAGGTCTGGGACGGCAGCGATCCGGCGGGCTATGCACGCAGTTTCAAACTGCATGCCCTGAACGACGTCGCCCCCCTTCTCGCCCAGCGCTGACAGGAGACGCCAACATGTTGCGCATTCTGCTGATCAACGACACCGCGAAAAAAGTCGGCCGCCTGAAAGCGGCGCTGACCGAGGCCGGCTTCGAGGTGATCGACGAGTCAGGGCTGACCATCGATCTGCCGGCGCGCGTCGAAACGGTGCGCCCGGACGTGATCCTGATCGATACCGAGTCACCGAGCCGTGATGTCATGGAGCAAGTGGTGCTGGTCAGCCGCGACCAGCCACGGCCGATCGTGATGTTTACCGATGAACATGACCCGGGCGTGATGCGTCAGGCGATCAAGTCCGGGGTCAGCGCCTACATCGTCGAAGGCATCCATGCCCAGCGTCTGCAGCCGATTCTCGATGTGGCGATGGCACGCTTCGAGAGTGACCAGGCCTTGCGCGCGCAATTGCAGGCCCGTGACCAGCAACTGGCCGAGCGCAAGCGCATCGAACTGGCCAAGGGTTTGTTGATGAAAATGAAGGACTGCAACGAAGAAGAGGCCTACACCCTGATGCGCCGCCAGGCCATGAGCCGGCAGCAGAAGCTGATTCAGGTGGCGGAGCAGATTATTGCCATGAGTGAGTTGCTGGGCTGAGGCGTTCTCACCGCTGAAGAGCCCCTCACCCTAGCCCTCTCCCGGAGGGAGAGGGCACCGATTGGGGGATGCTCGGGAAATACGCCGACCTGCAATTTCTTTTGTGAATCCATAATCGACTCGGTCGTTCAGGTCGCTGTATTCGTTGGAACAACATGGTCAGTCCCCTCTCCCTCTGGGAGAGGGCTAGGGTGAGGGGCTTTCGCTTTTCAGCTTTTGGCACAAATCTCGCTATGTAATCCGCACAGGTAACCAACGGCGGTTGCCCCACCTACGACAAAGACGTCGCTCACCCCGTTCGCCTCCGGCGAATCAGGTAGCGGCGTTTTTGCGTTTTGGCCCCAGAGAACGGGGCCGGTGGTGCGGCCGTGAGGCGCTCCACCTGCTGTGCATGACTCCTTTCGAGACTCTTTTCAGCCGAGGTGCGCGATGAATTCAAGCTTCTGGAAATCCGGCCATACCCCGACCCTGTTCGCGGCCTTCCTGTATTTCGACCTGAGCTTCATGGTCTGGTACCTGCTCGGCCCGCTGGCCGTGCAAATTGCCGCCGATCTGCACCTGACCACCCAGCAACGCGGCCTCGTCGTCGCCACGCCGATTCTGGCGGGGGCGGTGTTGCGCTTTGCCATGGGCATGCTCGCCGATCGCCTGTCGCCGAAGACCGCCGGGCTGATCGGCCAGGTCATCGTCATCTGCGCACTGTTCGGCGCGTGGAAACTGGGTATCCACAGTTATGAACAGGCGCTGATCCTCGGCCTGTTCCTCGGCATGGCCGGTGCGTCGTTTGCCGTGGCCCTGCCGCTGGCGTCGCAATGGTACCCGCCAGAACATCAGGGCAAAGCCATGGGCATCGCCGGCGCGGGCAACTCCGGCACTGTGTTCGCCGCACTGCTCGCCCCAGTAATTGCCGCCGCGTTCGGCTGGAGCAACGTTTTCGGATTTGCCCTGATCCCGCTGGTCCTGACTCTGGTGCTGTTTGCCTGGCTGGCGAAAAACGCACCGCAACGGCCGAAAGCGAAAGCCATGGCCGACTACTTCAAGGCCCTCGGTGATCGCGACAGCTGGTGGTTCATGTTTTTCTACAGCGTCACCTTCGGCGGCTTCATCGGCCTGGCCAGCGCCCTGCCCGGTTACTTCAACGATCAATACGGTCTGAGCCCGGTGACCGCCGGCTACTACACCGCGGCCTGCGTGTTCGGCGGCAGCCTGATGCGGCCGTTGGGTGGTGCGCTGGCCGATCGATTCGGTGGCATCCGCACCTTGCTGGCGATGTACACCGTTGCCGCCATCTGCATCGCCGCCGTCGGCTTCAACCTGCCAAGTTCCTACGCGGCGCTGGCGCTTTTCGTCTGCACCATGCTCGGTTTGGGCGCAGGCAACGGTGCGGTTTTCCAACTGGTGCCGCAGCGTTTTCGTCTGGAGATCGGCGTGATGACCGGGCTGATCGGCATGGCCGGCGGTATTGGCGGCTTCGCCCTGGCGGCGGGCATGGGCGCGATCAAGCAAAGCACCGGCAGCTATCAACTGGCGCTGTGGTTGTTCGCCAGCCTCGGTGTGTTGGCGTGGTTTGGCCTGCACGGCGTCAAGCGTCGCTGGAGAACCACGTGGGGTTCGGCGGCAGTAACGGCGGCGCGGGTCTGAGGCCTCTATGGCCCTGCAACTGACTTTCGCCGAAGCCAGCGCCACCGGCCCGCGCGCGGAGAATCAGGACGCCCTGCGTGCGGTGACACCGGCGCCGGCCTTGACGCTGAGCAAGGGCTTTCTGTTCGCCATCGCCGACGGCGTCAGTCAATGCGCCGACGGCGGCCTCGCCGCGCGTTCGACCTTGCAGGCACTGGCACTGGACTACTACGCCACGCCGGAAACCTGGAGCGTGGCCCAGGCGCTGGATCGATTGCTGCTCGCGCAAAACCGCTGGCTGCAGGCCAATGGCGGCGGGCAACCGCTGCTGACCACGGTCAGCGCGCTGGTGATGCGCGGTCGGCGCTTCACCCTCGCCCATGTCGGCGATTGCCGGGTCTATCGCTGGCATGCCGAGCGGTTGCAGCGCATCAGCGAGGATCACGTCTGGGAGCAACCGGGCATGCAGCATGTGCTCAAACGTGCGCTCGGGCTCGATCAGCATCTGGTGCTGGACTTCCTCGACGGCGAACTGCGTGAGGGCGAAAGCTTCGTGCTGCTCAGCGACGGCGTCTGGTCGACCTTGGGCGATACTGCAATCGCGGCGGTTCTGCGTGATCAGCCGGATCTGCACAGCGCGGCGCACACTCTGGTCAACGCCGCGCATCTGGCCGGCAGTCAGGACAACGCCAGTGCCCTGCTGGTGCGCGTCGATGCGCTGGGCGAATCGAACATCGGCGATGCGCTGGTGCAACTGCAGCAATGGCCGCTGCCGCCAGCGCTGAAACCCGGACAAGCGTTCGAAGGCTGGCAGGTGCAGAGCATCGTCGGCCAGAGCCAGCAATCGCTGCTGTATCGCGTGCTCGATGGCCACGGCCAGCGGTGGCTGTTGAAGACCTTGCCGACGCGCCTGGCCAACGATCCACACGCCGGGCAAGCGCTGCTGTCCGAGGAATGGTTCCTCAAGCGCGTGGCCGGCCGGCATTTTCCGCAAATCCATGCCTGCACCCAGCGTCAGCATTTGTACTACGTGATGCGCGAATATGCCGGGACGACGTTGGCCGTAGCGTTTCAACACGGCGGCCCGCTGCCATTGGCGCAATGGCAGGACATCGCCGAGCGCCTGCTGCGCGCGGTGGGGCTGTTGCATCGGCGGCAGATTCTGCACCGCGATATCAAACCGGAAAACCTCCTGCTGGGTGATGATGGCGAGCTGCGCTTGCTGGATTTCGGGCTGGCTTATTGCCCGGGCTTGTCGGAAGACGCGCCGGCGACATTGCCGGGAACGCCAAGCTTCATTGCTCCGGAAGCGTTTCGCGGTGAGCGGCCCAGTGCGCCGCAGGATCTGTATTCAGTTGGCGTCACCCTTTATTACCTGCTCACCGGGCATTTTCCCTACGGCGAGATCGAAGCGTTCCAGCGGCCCCGGTTTGGCGTGCCGGTCAGTGCCAGTCGCTATCGACCGGACTTGCCGGAATGGCTGGCGCAGAGTCTGGAACGCGGCGTCGCAGCCGATCCGCAGCAACGCTTTGAAACCGCTGAAGAGTGGTTGCTGGTGCTGGAACAGGGTGAGCGCCGCAGCCTGAGTGTGCGACCCCGGCCTTTACTGGAGCGGGAGCCATTGAAGGTCTGGCGGAGCATGGCTTTGGTGGCGTTGCTGGGGAATATCGTGCTGCTGGTTTTGTTGTTTCATGGCTGAGACCGTGTTGCGGCGATCGCGAGCAGGCTCACTCCTACAATTTGGAATGCGTTCCCCTGTAGGAGTGAGCCTGCTCGCGATGGCGCCAGACCTGACACCGCAAACCCTCCATAGATAACGCGCCACGAACGAGCAATACGCCTCGATTCGGTGCAGAAAACGTACGTGAGCTGTAGGAAAAGCCCAATAAATCCGCGCATCCCCAAGTTGGCACAACCACTGCATTACCCCAATCACCACACATAAAGCCCAACCTTCAACGACGAAGGCTGCGCTTCCCGAGAGAACGGGACCAGGACAAAGGCGTCCTCGCTAGGCAACTAGCGGGACGCCTTTTTTTGTTTGCGCGAAATTTGTCGAGCAAGGCCCGACGGCCCACCAGAGGCCAGCCGCAGCTCCCGGAGAACCTGATGAAAAAACTCAAACTGGTGATGATCGGCAACGGCATGGCCGGGGTGCGTACCCTGGAAGAACTGCTCAAGCTGAGCGACGAACTCTACGACATCACCGTCTTCGGCGCCGAACCGCACACCAACTACAACCGCATCCTGCTGTCGCCGGTGCTGGCCGGTGAGCAGACATTCGAAGAGATCGTCCTCAACGACCTCGACTGGTACCTGGAAAACAACATCAAGTTGCTGCTCAACCGCAAAGTCGTGGAGATCAACCGGGTCAAACGCCGGGTAATCGCCGAGGACGGCACCGAGGCCGAATACGATCGCCTGCTGATCGCCACCGGCTCGACCCCGTTCATTCTGCCAATCCCCGGCAACACTTTGCAGGGCGTGATCGGCTACCGCGACATTGCCGACACCCAGGCCATGATCGACACCGCCAGGACCCACAAACACGCCGTGGTCATCGGCGGCGGTCTGCTCGGCCTCGAAGCGGCCAACGGCCTGATGCTGCGCGGCATGCACGTCACCGTGGTGCACCTCGGCGAATGGCTGCTGGAGCGGCAACTGGACAAGACCAGCGGCCAGTTGCTGCAATCAGCGCTGGAATCCCGTGGCCTGCATTTCCGCCTGTGCGAACAGACCCAGGCCTTGCACGACGCCGGCAATGGCCGGGTCGGCTCGGTGCAATTCAAGAACGGCGACATCATCCCTGCGGATCTGGTGGTGATGGCCGCTGGCATCCGCCCCAACACGGAACTGGCGGAAAAGGCCGGCATACCGTGCAATCGCGGGATTCTGGTCAACGACACCCTGCAAACCTACGACCCGCGCATCTACGCGATCGGCGAATGCGCCAGCCATCGCGGCATCGCCTACGGCCTGGTTGCGCCGTTGTTCGAACAGGCCAAGGTCTGCGCCAACCACCTCGCTCAACTCGGCTTCGCTCGCTATCAAGGTTCGGTGACTTCGACCAAATTGAAAGTCACCGGTATCGACCTGTTTTCCGCCGGCGACTTCATGGGCGGCGAAGGCACCGAGACCATCACCCTCTCGGACCCGATCGGCGGCGTGTACAAAAAACTGGTGATCAAGGATGACGTGCTGGTCGGCGCTTGTCTGTACGGCGATACGGCAGATGGCGGTTGGTATTTCCGGCAGATTCGTGAGAATCACGCCATCGGTGAGATCCGCGATCACTTGATGTTCGGCGAAAACGCTTTAGGCGACGTAGGACATCAGGGCCAGGACAAAGCCATGGTCATGGCGGACAGCGCCGAAGTCTGCGGCTGCAATGGTGTGTGCAAGGGCACCATCGTCAAGGCCATTCAGGAACACGGTCTGTTCAGCGTCGATGAAGTGAAAAAACACACCAAGGCCGCCAGCTCCTGCGGTTCCTGCGCCGGGCTGGTCGAGCAGATCCTGATCAATACCGTGGGTGGCGCGGCGGACGTCAAACCGAAAAGCGAAAAAGCCATCTGCGGTTGCAGCGATCTCAACCACGGGCAGATTCGCCAGGCGATTCGTCAGGAACACCTGCTGACCATCGCCGAGACCATGAGCTACCTCAACTGGCGCACACCGAACGGCTGCGCGACCTGCCGCCCGGCGCTCAACTATTACCTGATTTCCACCTGGCCCGGCGAAGCCAAGGACGATCCGCAATCGCGCCTGATCAACGAACGCGCCCACGCCAACATCCAGAAGGACGGCACCTATTCGGTGGTGCCACGCATGTGGGGCGGCGTGACCAACCCGTCGGAACTGCGCCGCATCGCTGATGTGGCCGATAAGTACAACGTGCCCATGGTCAAGGTCACCGGCGGTCAGCGCATTGACTTGCTGGGGATCAAGAAGCAGGACCTGCCCGGCGTCTGGAAAGACCTCGACATGCCGTCCGGCCACGCCTACGGCAAATCCATCCGCACGGTGAAAACCTGCGTCGGCAGCGAATTCTGCCGCTTCGGTACACAGAACTCGACGCAACTGGGCATCGAGCTCGAGCACGACCTGTTCAACATGTGGTCGCCGCACAAAGTGAAGCTGGCTGTGTCCGGTTGCCCTCGCAACTGCTCGGAAGCGGGCATCAAGGACGTAGGAATTATCGGCGTCGACTCCGGCTGGGAGATGTACATCGGTGGCAACGGCGGGATCAAGACCGAAGTCGCCGAGTTCTTCGTCAAACTGAAAACCGCCGAAGAAGTCCGCGAATACAACGGCGCGTTCCTGCAGCTCTACCGCGAAGAAGCCTTCTACCTCGAGCGCACCGTGCACTACCTGCAACGGGTCGGCATGGAGCACATCAAGAACAACGTGCTCGAAGACGCCGAGCGGCGCAAGGCCTTGAACGAGCGCCTGCAATTCTCCCTGTCGTTCGAACAGGACCCATGGAAAGAACGCCTGGCGCAGCCGCAACTGAAGAAAGAATTCGACGTGATCCCTGTGAAAAACCTGGAGGTGCCGGCATGAACTGGCTCGATATCTGCGCGCTGGAAGAGATCAACGCCCTCGGATCGCGGATCATTGCCGGGCCGAAAGGTGACATCGCGATTTTTCGTACAAGCGACGATGAGGTTTTCGCCCTTGATGACCGCTGCCCGCACAAGGGCGGGCCGCTGTCGCAAGGCCTGATCTACGGCAAACGTGTGGCGTGCCCGCTGCACAACTGGCAGATCGACCTCGAAACCGGCGAAGCCCAGGCGCCGGACATCGGCTGCGCCCACCACCATCCGGCGCGAGTCGAGAACGGTCGGGTGCAACTGGCCCTGCGGGACGCCATCTGATGAACCGCCAGACGACCGCCTCGACCTGCTGTTACTGCGGGGTCGGCTGCGGCGTGCTGATCGAGCATGACGGCGAGCGCATCCTCGGCGTCAGCGGCGATCCGGCGCACCCGGCCAACTTCGGCAAACTGTGCAGCAAAGGCTCGACGCTGCACCTGACCGGCGACCTCGCCGCCCGCGCCTTGTACCCGGAACTGCGTCTGGGCAAAGGCCTGGCGCGCAGCCGTACTGACTGGGACAGCGCACTGGAACACGCCGCCAACGTGTTTGCCGAAACCATCACCGCACACGGCCCGGACAGCGTAGCGTTCTACATTTCCGGGCAGTTGCTCACCGAGGACTACTACGCCTTCAACAAACTCGCGCGGGCGCTGGTCGGCACCAACAATATCGACAGCAATTCGCGGCTGTGCATGTCCTCGGCGGTGGTCGGCTACAAACGCAGCCTCGGCGCTGACGCACCGCCATGCAGTTACGAAGATCTGGAACTGAGCGACTGCGTGATGATCGTCGGCAGTAACATGGCCTACGCCCATCCGGTACTTTTCCGTCGACTGGAAGAAGCCAAATCCCGTCGTCCGCAGATGAAAGTCATCGTCATTGACCCGCGTCGTACTGACACCTGCGATTTGGCTGACCTGCATCTGGCGATTCTTCCGGGCACCGATGTCGCTTTGTTTCATGGGATTTTGCATCTGCTGCTGTGGGAAGACTGGGTCGATCGCGATTTCATCAAGGCGCACACCGAAGGCCTCGGCGAACTTAAAACGCTGGTGCGCGACTACACCCCGCAGATGGTTTCGCAGCTGTGCGGCATCAGCATCGAACAGTTGCAGCAATGCGCGGAATGGGTCGGCACCGCGCCGAGCTTCCTGTCGCTGTGGTGCATGGGCCTGAACCAGTCCAGCGCCGGCAGCGCGAAAAACAGCGCGCTGATCAACCTGCACCTGGCCACCGGGCAAATCGGCCGTCCCGGTGCAGGACCTTTCTCCCTCACCGGTCAGCCAAACGCCATGGGTGGGCGGGAAACCGGCAGTCTGTCCAACCTGCTACCGGGCCATCGCGACGCCGCCAACCCCGAACATCGCGCCGAGGTGGCGGCATATTGGGGCGTGGAAAGCTTGCCTGAGGCGCCGGGGCTGAGCGCCATCGAACTGTTCGAAAACCTGCGCAGCGGCAAGATCAAGGCGCTGTGGATTGCCTGTACCAACCCGGCGCAATCGATGCCGGATCAGAGCGCAGTTCGCGCAGCGCTTGAGGCCTGTCCCTTTGTGGTATTGCAGGAAGCCTTTCGCACCACCGAGACCGCCGCGTTCGCCGACCTTTTATTGCCCGCCGCCAGTTGGGGCGAGAAGGAAGGCTCGGTGACCAACTCCGAGCGGCGCATTTCCCACGTACGCAAAGCGGTTGTCGCACCGGGCGAAGCGCGGCCGGACTGGGCAATTACCGTGGATTTCGCACGGCGTCTGGAGAAACGTCTGCGTCCTCAGCAGCCGAGCCTGTTCGCCTTCGACCAGCCTTCGCAGTTGTTCGATGAATTCAAATGGCTGACCCAGGGCCGCGACCTGGACCTTTCCGGCATCAGTCATGCGTTGATCGACGAGATCGGCCCGCAGCAATGGCCCTTCCCCGCCGGCGCCCGCCAAGGCACGCCACGCTTGTACGGCGACGGCATTTTTCCCACTGCCAATGGCCGCGCGCAGTTCATTGCCGAGCCGTATCGCGCCGCCAGGGAACAACGCGATGCGCGCTTCCCGCTGACCCTGATCACCGGGCGCCTGCGCGACCAGTGGCACGGCATGAGCCGCACTGGCACCGCGGCGCAGTTGTTCGGTCACGTCAGCGAAGCCGTGCTGAGCCTGCACCCGGACGAGATGCGCCGGCATCGTTTGCAGCCCGGCGATCTGATCAATCTGAAAAGCCGTCGTGGTGCCGTGGTTGTCGCGGTCGGCAGCGATGACAGCGTGCGTCCGGGCCAGGCATTTTTGCCGATGCATTGGGGTGACCGTTATCTCAAGGGCGGCGTTAACAACCTGACCCAGCCGGCATTCGATCCGCTGTCCAAGCAACCCGAGCTCAAGCACAGCGGCGTGCGTCTGGAGGCAGTCAACCTGCCATGGCAACTGTTCGCTCTGATCGAGGGTGATGTTCAACGGCATTTCGAGACGCTACGACCGCTGTGCGAGGCGTTTTCCTACGTCAGCCTCAGCCTTGTCGGTCGGGAGCGGCCGGCGTTGCTGATACGCGCGGCACACGCCGAGGCGCCCGATCCACTGTTGCTGGGCGAGATTGACCGGTGCCTGTCGCTGCTGGATGGCCCGGTTCTGGCTTACGACGATCCGCGTCGCGCTATAGGCAAGCGGGTGCGCATCGAAAATGGCCGTATCACCGCCATTCGCCTGGCCGGCGAAACCCTTGCGCAGCACTGGCTGCAGAGCCTTTGGCTGGAGGGCCGCGCCGACCAGCAACTGCGGCGCTGGCTCCTCGCGCCAATGAGCGCACCGCCGGGCGCTGTCGGCGCCATCGCGACTGACAAGACGCTGTGCAATTGCGAAAACGTCAGCCTCAACGCAGTCTGCGCCGGCATCCGCCAGGGCCTGAATCTGCAAGGCCTGAAAAAAACTCTCCGATGCGGTACGCAATGCGGTTCCTGCGTGCCGGAAATCAAGCGTCTGCTGGCTGCCGAAGCGCGGCCGGTCGCGGTCATTCAATGAGGACAACACCATGAATGCGAAAGTCTGGCTGGTGGGCGCAGGCCCTGGCGATCCGGAATTGCTGACGCTCAAGGCAGTGCGCGCGCTGCGCGAAGCCGATGTGGTGATGATCGATGATCTGGTCAATGACGCGGTACTGGAGCACTGCCCCGATGCACGGGTCATTGCCGTCGGCAAACGCGGCGGCTGCCGCTCGACACCGCAGGCATTTATCCATCGGTTGATGCTGCGTTATGCCCATCAGGGTAAATGCGTGGTGCGGCTCAAGGGCGGCGACCCGTGCATTTTCGGTCGGGGTGGTGAAGAAGCGCAGTGGTTGCGCGAGCGCGGTATTGAAGTGGAACTGGTCAACGGCATCACCGCTGGGCTGGCCGGGGCGACACAGTGCGATATTCCGCTGACGTTGCGGGGCGTGGCGCGCGGGGTGACGTTGGTGACCGCGCACACCCAGGATGACAGCCAGTTGAACTGGCAGGCATTGGCGCAAGGCGGGACAACGCTGGTGATCTATATGGGGGTGGCCAAACTGGGCGAGATTCGCGACCAGCTGTTGGCGGGAGGGATGGCGGCGGATACGCCGGTGGCGATGATCGAAAATGCCTCGTTGGCGCATCAGCGGGAGTGTCGCAGTGATCTGAGCGCGATGCCTGAGGATGCTTACCGGTTTGAACTCAAAAGCCCAGCCATTCTCGTCATCGGCGCTGTGGCGGCTGTTGCCCAAGAGCAAAAGATCGCAGCCTTCGGCAGCTCCTACACGGCGTACGACGTGCAAGCGCTTTAAGCTGCGTAGCCAAATCGCGGACAAAGAAAAGCCCGGCCTGAGCCGGGCTTTTCCATCAGCGGCAGCTAATTACTTAGCTTGAGCTTCAACCTGCGCTTCTACGCGACGGTTTACAGCGCGGCCAGCGTCAGTTTTGTTGTCAGCAACTGGGCGGGATTCGCCGTAGCCAACAGACTGAACGCGGGACGATTCAACACCGTACTGGTTGGTCAGAACCTGCTTAACGGCGTTTGCACGACGCTCGGACAGTTTCTGGTTGTAAGCGTCAGGACCGACGGAGTCAGTGTGACCTTCAACAGTAGTGGTGGTGGATGGGTACTGCTTCATGAAGTCAGCCAGGTTTTTGATGTCGCCGTAGCTGTTAGGCTTGACTACCGACTTGTCGAAGTCGAATTTCACGTCCAGCTCAACACGAACAACTTCAGCAACTGCTGGGCAGCCATCAGCGTCAACGGTTACGTTGGCTGGGGTGTCCGGGCACTTGTCAACGTTGTCGCAAACGCCATCGTTGTCGCTGTCGGAGCAGACTTCAGCAGGTGCTGGAACTGGAGCAGCAGCTGGTTTGGAGCCGCCACCGAAGTTCACACCGATACCGACGCTAGGAGCCCACTCGGTGTCGCCCTGGTCGATGTTGTACTGAGCTTCAACGCCGGCACGGGCGTAGAAGTTCTCGGTGAAGTACAGCTTGGCACCGCCGCCAACGTTGGCGAAGGTGGAACGGTTACGACCGTTCGAACCGTTCTGGTCGATGCTCTGGTCAGAGAAACCGGCCGAAACGTATGGACGAATCATGTCGCCTGGGTTGTTGAAGTGGTACAGAGCGTCCAGAGCGGTGTTAGCGCCTTTGACGTTCTTGCCATCGTCGGCACGTACGTTGTGCACTTCGTCGTAGCCCAGACGCAGTTCAACGTCGTCGGTCAGGAAGTAACCGATCGAACCGCCGAACAGGTTGCCGTTGTTCTTGAAGTTACGAGCGCTGTCGAATTGTTCTTTCTTAGCGAAGCCTTCGATTTCAACTGCGCCTTGGCCTTGTGCCAGAGCGCCGAACGAAGTGGCGGCAATCAGAGAACCAATGGCCAAGCCCAAGGTGTTTTTCAGTTTCATCCGTTAAATCCCCATCTGGTGATTGTGAAGCAGTCCCGCAAACCGGGGGACAACTCGGCGGCAAGTCTATCAGAACTTGCCTACACGTAAGAGATATTTGCGCTGAACTAAGTTTCAGCAATGCCTGCAAATTTCTCACGCAATTTATCTAGAGCGCGTTTGTAACGCATTTTTGTCGCACTCAAACCCATGTGCATGATGTCTGCGATCTCCTGAAACTCCAGCTCTGCGACAAATCGTAGCACCAGAATTTCGCGGTCAATCGGATTCACATACACCAGCCAGCGATCAAGCCCACCCTTCTCCTCCGGCTTCGGCGCCTTTTCTTCAGACGCTTCTTCAAGAGGGTCCAGACTGAGAGCGTCCATCAAGCGACGCTTACGCCGTTCCTTCCGATACTGCGTGATGCATTCGTTGTAAGTGATGCTGTAAAGCCAGGTTTTGAACTTCGATTTCCCCTCGAAGTTCTTGAGGCCGTACAGCACCTTCAGCATCACTTCCTGACAGACATCGTCTGCGTCGCGATCGTTCCCAAGATATCTCGCGCAGACGTTAAATAATGTTCGCTGGTAACGCCGCATCAACTCTTCGTAGGCGCGCGTTACGTGAAACAGCTCGGTATGCGAGCGCGCGACCAACTCCTCATCAGAGAGCTCGCGGGGGTCGTAGCGCGTGGATAGCGGTTGGGCTTTATTCAAAACAAGTCGTGCCGACAGTCAGGTCAATGTCCGCCACAACCAGCCTCGGCTGGCATTTTGCGGCGGCATACATTAGCAGGGTTTGCCGGTTTAGCGGCTACTCACATGCTGTTCCAGCAGGATCCGATTGGAGAGAGAGACTAGCTCACCCTCATCGGTCAGCAATGTGGTTTTAACCGTGCCGATCTCTTCGATCTGGCCTTCGACCTCGCCAACACGCACTTGTTGCCCAACCTCGTACAGCTCACGCACATAGATTCCCGCAAGAATCTGACCGGCGATTTCCCGGCTTCCCAATCCCATGGCCAGCGCAACTGCCAGACCAACGGTAATCAATACGATGACAATGACATGGTTCAGCAGGTCAGTCTTGACCTCAAGCTGACTGATCGCAACCGAGATACTGATGATGATCACCAGCCCCTGCGCAATGCGTCCCAGCCCGGAAGCGTAGTCCAGGCCTACGCCTTCTGCCGCCCCGCGCACCAGTCCGTTGGCCAATTGCGCCAGCAGGACACCGACCAGCAGCACCAGCGCGGCGCCGAAAACCTTCGGCAGATACAACGCCAGCATGTCCAGCGTAGCTGAAACTCGCTCAAGGCCAAGGGATTCTGCCGCGGAAACCAGAAAAATCAGCAGAACGAACCAGTAGACGATTTTACCGATCAATGTCGAGATTGGCACCTGCAGCCCGGCGCGCGACATCAATTTGGTCAATCCGGTGCCGCCCATCAGGCGATCGAGGCCCAGTTTGGCGAGCAATTTCGAGAGCAAGGTGTCGAGCAGTTTGGCCACGACGAAACCCAGCAGCAGCACGACCAGTGCGCCGAACAGGTTCGGAATGAAATTAGCGACTTTGGTCCACAACGCAGTCATTGCAGTGACGAGGCTCTGAGTCCAGAGATCAAGTTCCATATTCAATCAGCCTTATCAGCAGTGCGAGCCGTGGTTTTACGAAGACGGGAAACCGGCGAGACATGCGCCGAGCCATTGTTCAGGGCGATCATCAGCGCGGGCAGCCAGCGGCCCAGCAGGCTGAACAGATCACCGGCGCCGACCTGGCGGTTGGCGGTTTTGAGTACGCGGCCCAGGCACGCATCGTCGTCGCGGCTGGACGGCGAAGCGTTGAGCATGTCGCGCAAAGACTGTTCAAACGGATCGTGCATACGCACCTCTCGTGATGTCTGTGAAAGACGCGGGCAGTTTTACTCGGGTCACATGCGCCATGTTCACACCCAGCGCAATCGACGGAACAACCACCACTGACCGAACGCCAGGGCGAGTACCGTCAGACAGGCAATCAGGAAACCATACGGGCTTTCGGCAAACGGAATACCGCCGACATTGATACCCAGCAGACCGGTGATGAAACTCATCGGCAAAAAGATGCAGGTAATGATGCCGAAGCGGTACATGGTGCGATTCATGTGCACGCTCAAACGCCGGTCTTCGGCCTCCAGCACAAGCCCCACGCGCTCTCGGGTCAGTTCGAGCTCCTCGAGATAGCGGGTCAGGCTGTTGTTCAATTCGTTCCAGTAGTCGGCATCGTCTTCGACGAACCACGGCAGTTTTATCCGCGTCAGCTGTCCGAAAATATCCCGCTGCGGCGCGAGAAAACGCTTCAGCCCGGCCGCTCTGCGACGGATGTGCAAAATGGCGCCATGCTCGGGAGTGTACCGTTCGTCGGCGTCGAGTTTTTCTTCCTCTTCATCGACCACTTCCGACAGGCACGTGACCAGATCCTGCACTTTATTGGTGAGGAACTGCGCCAGATACAGCATCAATTCGGAGGACGTTTTAGGACCTTTGCCCTCACCCAGCAGCGCCAGCAACTCATCGGTTGCGCGCAACGGGCGTAAACGCAGGGAAATCACGCGTTGGGCAGCAGCGAAAATCCGCACCGAGACCATGTCTTCCGGCTCGGCGCCTGGATTGAGATTGACCCCGCGCAGAAACAGCAGCAGCTCGGAGTCCGGCAATGGCAACAGCCGCGGCCGGGTGTTCTCTTCCAGCAGCAGATCACAGGTGAATTCATTGAGCCCGCTGGATTTGCGCAGCCAGGTCCGGGTCTGCGGATGGCTGCGATCCCAGTGCAGCCACAGGCTTTCATGGGCCTGCAGTTGCAAATCGTCGAGTTCAGTCCGGGCTATCGAACGCGCACCGCCCTTACCGTCCAGCACCAGGGCATGCACCAGGCCCCACTGCGCGTTTTCTTCCTCGAACATCCGCATCCCTTGTCGAAAATCTTATTCAGGCATTTTCAGCGGGCTCGGCGAAACGATCACGCCGTTGTTGTCCGCGTAAATGTACTGGCCCGGGTGAAACGTCACGCCGGCGAATGTCACCGGGACGTTGAGGTCGCCAATGCCGCGCTTGTCGGTTTTCATCGGGTGGCTGGCCAGCGCCTGCACGCCGAGATCGGTCTGCGCAATGACGTCGACATCACGGATGCAACCGTAGATGACCAGCCCTTCCCAACCGTTCTGCGCGGCCTTGGCAGCAATCATGTCGCCCAACAGGGCGCGGCGCAGCGAACCGCCGCCATCGACCACCAGCACTTTGCCTTTACCGCTCAGTTCTGCCTGCGCCTTGACCAGCGAGTTGTCTTCGAAGCACTTGATGGTCACGATTTCGCCGCCGAAGGAATCACGGCCGCCGAAATTGCTGAACATCGGTTCCAGCACCTGCACCAGCTCCGGGTAGGCGTCGCACAGATCAGGCGTAAGGTAATGTTCCATCGAAAAACTCCTGTAAAAAGGAAGACGATCAAGGATGCCGCATGCTGATGAGACGAGTTCCGGCGGTCGCTGTTTACCTTAGTCCATGCCATGGTCGCTGACGCAACCTGAACAAACCCTGAAACGTAATCGCTAAACAGTCACGAAATATGACCGGAACCGCACAATGCGTCATATCTTAGCCGCAAGCCAGGCCGAACGGAACGCCCCTCAGACGGCAGCGGCCAGATTCGCTGCCTGCCCCGGCAACGGTGTCTGCTGATCGCTCAGCCAGCGCGCCACCAGCGGCCACACCTCAGCCTGCGCTGCTTTGCTTACCAGCATTTCGACGTGGCCGAAATTATCCGAGAAGCCTTGCTCACGGCCCAGGTTGATGAACTGCTTGTGCTCGGAGCCGATCTGCTCGAACAGCTTGCGGCAGGCCCACGCCGGATCCTGATGATCCCCCGCTGCCGTCACGGCCAGCACCGGCACCTGAACCTCGGCGAGCCCGGCCCACCAATCCTTGTCCTTGTCGCCAAAGCGGCTGAACAAGCCGTACCAGCGCATGCTTTCGATGGCCAGACCGATCGGCTCATCTTCCGGGCCACGTTTGAGGCGTGAGCCGGACAATTGCGCGAAGCGCTTGAGAATAAAGCGCCCGCCCCACTCCACCGGTGGAATCTTCAGTGGCCAATAGGTGCGGCTGACCTGCGTGCCGAAAAACGCCGCCGAGGCCACTGCCGGTTCGCCAAGGTATTCCCCACCGAGTGCGGCCGCCAGAGTGATGCCACCCAGAGAATGGCCGATCCAGTGGGGGATCTGTCCGCTCTGCTCGCGAACAAACGCGGCGATTGCCGGCAGGTCGTAGCGGGCATAATCGGCAACGCGGTTGCGCCGGTAGTCTTCGTTACGCTGAGACAGGCCGTGACCGCGCATTTCCGGGATCCACACGTCGAAGCCCAGCCGCGTCAGATACGCGCCGAGCCCGAGGCCTTTGGGGGAAAACCAGAAGCGCCGATTGGAAAAGCTGCCATGCAACAGGATCACCGGCACGCCGCGTGGCGCCGAGTCATCGGCCATGCCCAGGCGGGTGACAGCGATCTCCACGGACCAGTCCGGACTATTGCCGGGTTTCAATCGATAGATGTCTTCGCTCAGATCGCCGCGCCGCTCGGCGCTGATCAGCGCGACAGGAAACAGGTTGCTGCTGCTTTGCATAATGCTCTTGCACAAAAAAGGGCGGCATCCAATGGAGCCCGCCCTACTTCAATCTCAAGGCCCGGCCCCTTGTAGGAGTGAGCCTGCTCGCGATGGCGGTGTCATTCGAATCACTGCTGACTGTCATGACGCT
>NZ_QETJ01000071.1:0-24322 GCF_003105095.1 Pseudomonas sp. NDM
CGCTTGCTCCCGCAGGGCTGCGCAGCGGCCGCAAAAATCTTGCGAGCGCTGCGCACTCGAGCGGGAGCAAGCTCCCTCGCCACAGGGATTGGCGTAATCCCGAACTGGGTTCACCGCAGGAGCGCCGGGGTTTTCGGGGCTTGGGTCTGCTCGGCCGTTGGCACGTCATCACCCGCACCGAGGCCACCACCCAGCGCCGTCACCAGTTCGGCATGCGCACTCAACCGCGCGGCCTGCACCTGCTGCTGCACCTGCTGCTGCTTGAACAGCAGCGTTTGCGCATTCAGCACATTGAGGTAATCGGTGAGGCCGCGTTGATAGGCGATCATCGCGATGTCGTAAGTCTTCTGCGCTGCGGCGACGGACTCGGCGGCGAAGTCCTGTTGCTTGTCCATCGACTCGCGGCGGATCAACTGATCGGAAATGTTCTTCAGCGCGTTGATCAACGTCTGGTTGTAGTGCGCCACGGCGATGTCATAACCGGCCGCCGATTCGCCCAATTCGCCCCGCAGTCGGCCGCCGTCGAAGATCGGCAACGAGATGGCCGGGCCAACGTTGTAGTTGAGTTTCTTGCCGGTCAAAAACTCCAGCGCCCCACCGCCGGTGGCCATGTAACCGAGGCTGCCGACCAGGTCGACGTTGGGGTAAAAACCGCCGTGGGCAACATCGATGCCGCGTGCCTGCGCCGCCACTTGCCAGCGACTGGCGACCACGTCCGGACGCTGGCCGAGCAGTTCGGCGGGCAACGCCGAGGGCAACTTCAACGGCGCCGCCAAGGACAGCGTCGGCCGTTGCAGCAGCGCACCCGCGCCAGGACCTTTGCCGGCCAGCGCGGCAATCTGGTTGCGGCTCAGGGCGATTTCCTCGTCCAGCGCATCGAGTTGCCGATGGGTTTCGGGCAGCGGCGCTTCGGCCTGGCTGACTTCGAAGTGCGTGCCGATACCGCCGCTGAGGCGTTTCTGCGCCAGATCGAGAATCTGCTGTTGCTGCTTGAGCGTCGCGGCAACGATGTCGCGCTGGGCGTAATGCAGCGACAGTTCGATGTAGGCCCGGACGATGTTGCTCTGCAGCTCCAGCTGCGCCAAACGCGCTTCGGCGACGCTGACATGCGCCAGATCCACCGCCCGTTCACTGGCATTGCGCTCGCGGCCCCAGAGGTCGAGGGCGTAGCTGAAGCCCAGCGCGGCGTTGTTGTCCCACGTCGTGGTGTTGGCCAGGTCGCCCGGGCCATAGAACTGATCGGTCGGCCAGTTGTGCCGCTTGAGGGTCGACTGGCCGTTGATCTGCAACGCCTCGGCCGCTTCGGCAACACCGGCCATCGCTTTCGCCTGACGCACACGCGCGGCGGCCATGGCCATGCTCGGGCTGCCTTGCACGGCGAGGTCGATCCAGCGATTGAGTTGCGCATCACCAAACGCCTGCCACCAATGGGCGGTGGGCCAGTGGGCGTCTTTGGCGGCCTCGGCAATGGCCGCGTCAGTGGCCAGTGAATCGGCCTCCAGCGCCTCGCCGTGTGGGGCAATGCCTTGGGTAGAGATGCAGCCGCCGAGAGCCAGGGTTAAAGCCAGAACACTGAGCGGCAAAAGCGCTCTGTTGATGCGACGCGGCACAGCTGCGAATTCCTGAGAAAAGGATCAATCGAGGGACTTGTGCAGGAGCTGCCGAAGGCTGCGAGCTTTTGATCTTGCTTCCCTTAAAACAAAATCTACAGATCGCAGCCTTCGGCAGCTCCTACCCAGGGACCGGCGCAATTCTATGGAGGTGCCTCTGCGGCGATAAGCTGGGATTTCTGTGAATCTTTGTTACGGTTAACGAGATAATCCCTTGGTCGGGGGTCTCAGCCCCTGAAACTTCGTGTCACAATTTGCCATCTCCCTTGAGAGCACCCCATGGACACTTTGCAAAACATGCGCGCCTTCAGTTGTGTTGCCGAAGCGGGCAGCTTCACCGCCGCCGCCGTGCAATTGGACACCACCACCGCCAACGTCTCGCGCGCGGTCTCCAACCTGGAAGCCCACCTGCAAACCCGCCTGCTCAACCGTACGACCCGGCGCATCGCCCTGACCGAGGCCGGCAAACGCTACCTGCTGCGCTGCGAGCAGATCCTCGCCTACGTTGAAGAAGCCGAAGCGGAAGCCAGCGACGCCCACGCGCGCCCGGCTGGTCAGTTGAAAGTGCACACCATGACCGGCATCGGCCAGCACTTTGTCATCGACGCCATCGCCCGCTACCGCAAGACCCACCCCGACGTGACCTTCGATCTGACTCTGGCCAACCGCGTGCCGGACCTGCTCGACGAGGGCTACGATGTCTCGATCGTGCTCGCCAGCGAACTGCCCGATTCCGGCTTCGTCTCACAGCGCCTGGGCATCACCTACAGCATCGTCTGCGCCTCGCCGGCCTACGTGAAAGCCAACGGCGCCGCACAGAAACCCAGCGACCTGCTCAACCACGCCTGCCTGCGCCTGGTCAGCCCGGTGATTCCGCTGGAGAAATGGGCCTTCGACGGCCCGGACGGCCAGGAAACGGTCACCATCAACAGCTCACCGTTTCTGGTGAACTCCGCCGACGCCATGAAAACCGCGATCACCAGCGGCATGGGCGTCGGCGTGCTGCCGGTCTACGCCGCCATCGAAGGCCTGCGCAACGGCACCCTCGTGCGCGTGATGCCGAACTACCGCTCCCAGGAACTCAACCTCTACGCGATCTACCCGTCGCGGCAGTACCTGGATGCGAAGATCAAGACCTGGGTGGAATATTTGCGTGGATCGTTGCCGGAGATATTGGCGGCGCATCAGGCGGAATTGGTCGCGTACGAATTGAGCGGGAGCCTGGCTGGCGCGCGCGTCGCCACCTGACTTTAAACACCGCTGACTTCGTGTAGGAGCTGACGAGTGCAACGAGGCTGCGATCTTTTGATTCTGCTGTTTAAAAATCAACGGATCGCAGCCTACGGCAGCTCCTACATGGACGCGTTTACAAGGAAGTTTCCGACAGGTTTTGCAGGTTGTCCGTCGGAAGTGCGCTGGCTAGGATTTGGCGGTTGCTGACGAATCAGCGACCGGGCTTGGTCGTCCGGGTTTAGAATGGCGCACATTTTCAAGCATGCTTAATGGCGAGCTGTGCGTGGGAGGGCTTCGGCCCTGCCGGGTTTCCATTCCCTGGTCGACCAACCCGCGTACGGTTCGCCACCCGATTGCTTGGTCGCAGTCAGTGCGCGAACTCCACTTTCGAATGGAGTTTCACCATGTTCAAACCCACACCCAATCCCCCCGAATCCGAAAGCACCTCCCCCTACCAATCCCCCGACTCGAAAAAACTCCACGGCGCCGCCGAGCGTGCGCTGGATCACTACCTCAAACCGTCCGCCAGCACGCAGCAAAACCACAAACCCAGCACCATGTTCCAGGTCGCCCCGGACCAGGACAACGAAAGCCTGCTGGCCCACGCCTGTGAATCCCTCGCCTCGGCCAGCATCATGAGCAGCGACATCGCCGCCCACGTCGACAGCCCACAACGGCACACGATATTGGCTATCCAACAAGTAATCATGCTGGCGGAACTGGCGGTGAATCGGGTGCTGGATAATTACGAAATCCACCAGCCCCCGTCGCGCAGCTGACCTTCTGGGAGCGAGCCCGACCGCGAGGGCTTCGGCACATTCAACATTCGAGGTGTCAGATAAACCGCTTTCGCGAGCAGGCTCGCTCCCACAGTTTGAATCGAGTACATCAGCGAGAAACAGGTCGGCTGTCAGGTCGCCATCGCTGGCTAGCCAGCCCCCACAGAAAAGCAAAAGCAAGATCAAAAGATCGCAGCCTTCGTCAGCTCCTACCGCTGGATCGCGTGAACTCGATAGTAATTTGTTGACTAGCGGGCCGCCATCGCGAGCAGGCTCGCTCGCACAGTTTGAATCGAGTACATCAGCGAGAAACAGGTCGGCTGTCCGGCCGTCATCGCGAGCAGGCTCGCTCCCACAGTTTGAATCGAGTACATCAGCGAGAAACAGGTCGGCTGTCAGGCCGCGATCGCGAGCAGGCTCGCTCCCACATTTTGATCGGGTGCGTTCCGTGAGAAACAGGTCGGCTGGCAGGGCGATATCGCGAGCAGGCTCACTCCTACAGTTTTGATCGTGGGTGTTCAGTGAGAAACAGGTCGGCTGGCGGGCCGCCATCGCGAGCAGGCTCGCTCCCACAGTTTGAATCGAGTACATCAGCGAGAAACAGGTCGGCTGTCAGGTCGCCATCGCGAGCAGGCTCGCTCCTACAGTTTGAATCGAGTACATCAGCGAGAAACAGGTCGGCTGTCAGGCCGCCATCGCGAGCAGGCTCGCAAAGCAGCGCAGCTGCCCGCGGCGAAGCCGCCCCACTCAACAATGAGCGCAAGCTCGAGTGCTTTTGATCTTGATCCACGGGCGACTTCGGAAGGCTGAGTGGAGGGATTGATCCGGGGTGGGAGCGAAGCGACCGTTTGGCGCAGCCAAACACAGCGAGTGTAGGTGCAGCGAAGCAAACCGGAGCCGCTGCGCCCGGATCGATCCCGCAGCGAAGGAACCCGAGCCTGCGAGGGCCGAACGCAGGAGCAAGCCTTTTGGGTTACCTTTTTGGCGTTTGAAAAAGGTGACCCGCCGTAAGGGCGGAACCGTAATCAGCAACACCCGCAGAAACGGATATACACCCAAACCACCCAAGGCATGGTCGGCCCAGAGGCCGCCAAGACAACCCGAGCGAGAAAATGTTAGCGTGCTTGCAATCAAGCCCCGACGAGCCCAAGCCCAATGAAAAAAACAGTCCTGGCCTTCAGCCGCATCACCCCGCCCATGATCGAACGCCTGCAAGACGAATTCGACGTCATCGTCCCCAATCCCAAGACCGGTGACATCAACGCCCAATTCAACGAAGCGCTGCCCCACGCCCACGGCCTCATTGGCGTCGGTCGCAAACTCGGCCGCGCGCAACTGGAATCCGCGACCAAACTCGAAGTGGTCTCCAGCGTCTCCGTCGGCTACGACAACTACGACCTCGACTACTTCAACGAACGCGGGATCATGCTCACCAACACCCCCGACGTGCTCACCGAAAGCACCGCCGACCTCGCCTTTGCGCTGATCATGAGCAGCGCCCGCCGCGTTGCCGAACTCGACGCCTGGACCAAGGCCGGCCAATGGCAAGCCAGTGTCGGCGCGCCGCTGTTCGGCAGTGATGTGCACGGCAAGACCCTCGGCATTGTCGGCATGGGCAACATCGGCGCCGCCGTCGCCCGCCGTGGCCGCTTCGGCTTCAACATGCCGATCATCTACAGCGGCAACAGCCGCAAGAGCGAACTGGAACAGGAACTCGGCGCGCAGTTCCGCAGCCTCGATCAACTGCTCGCCGAAGCCGACTTCGTCTGCCTGGTAGTACCGCTCAGCGACAAGACCCGCCACCTGATCAGCCATCGCGAGCTGGCGCTGATGAAGCCGAGTGCAATCCTGGTCAACATCTCTCGCGGCCCGGTGGTTGACGAACCGGCGCTGATCGAAGCCCTGCAAAACAACCGCATCCGCGGTGCCGGGCTGGACGTCTACGAGAAAGAACCGCTGGCCGAATCGCCGCTGTTCCAGCTGAAAAACGCCGTCACCCTGCCGCACATCGGCTCGGCCACCACCGAGACCCGTGAAGCGATGGCCAATCGCGCATTGGCCAACTTGCGCAGCGCGCTGCTCGGCGAACGGCCGCAGGATCTGGTCAACCCACAAGTCTGGCGCGGCTGAAAAAAGGGGCCAGCGTAGTGTTGCGCTGGCCCTTGATTCATTCTCCCTACATAACTTGCAACCGAACAATAAAGCCATCCCAACTAACTGCACTATAAGCTCTCGGAAATTATCAACTTATTGATTAATTGCCATGGAGAGCCAATCCCGTGAACACCCTGACCACCGACAAACTCATTCGTTACAGCAAAGTCGTCTTGATGGCTTATATAAGTTTCTTTGGCCTGCTGGTGATGATCCACAACTTCACCGACTATGAATCCAACTACACTTACGTCGCGCACATCCTGAGCATGGACACCACCAATGCCAGTGAAAACATCATGTACCGGGCGATTGACTCACCCATGATCCATCACCGGATCTACTGGTTCATCATCACCATGGAAGTCACTTATACGGTGCTGTGCCTGATCGGCACTTACCAGTTATATCGCTACGTCGATGCATCGGCCGCGGAATTTCATGAAGCCAAGAAGTTTTCGATCATGGGCATATTGGTTGCCATCTTCATTTACTACGTGTGCCTGCAAACGGTCGGCGTCGAATGGTTCGACATGGACACTTCGCAATCATGGAATGCCAAAGACTGGGCAAGACATATTGTCGACTTCATCTTCCCGGTGATGATTTACATCACATTGAAAGTTGAGCGCTGAACAGCAGCGCTCGTTCTATCAGGCCAACTTCCCCTGCCCTGCTGACAACAGCGTTTTCGGTTTACGAAACACCAACACGTTGCCCAGCATCACCAACACCAGCCCGACCAGCGCCGGCGCGGTCCATTGGTAACCTTCGGCAAACGCCGACACGTTCAGCGCCACCACCGGAAACAGCACTGTGCAGTAAGCCGCACGCTCCGGGCCCATGCGCCCGACCAGCGTCAGGTACGCGGTGAAGCCGATCACCGAGCCGGGAATCACCAGATAGAGCAACGCGCCGACATAACGTGGTGACCAGTCCATCTCGAACGGGATGCCTTTGAGCAGACACCACACCGACAACATCGCCGCGCCATAGGCCATGCCCCAGGCGTTGGTGGTTAGCGGTCTGAGGCCAGCTTTCTGTTGCAAACTCGAGAGCATGTTGCCGGCCGAAAAACACAAGGTTCCGCACAACGCCAACCCGAGGCCGAGCAGGGTTTGCGGAGTGGCCTGATGCCCGGCCACCTCCGGCCAGAACAACAGTCCCAGACCGAACAGCCCGAGCGCGCCGCCCATCAACACATTGCGCGCAATGCGCTGGCCGAAGAACACCCGCGCATTCAGTGCGTTCCACAGCGTCGCGGTGGAAAACACCACCGCCACCAGTCCGCTGGGAATCCACTGACTGGCGGTCAGGAAACACATGAAATTGATGCAGAACAGACACAGACCCTGAGCCACGCAGATCAGATGCCCGCGACGGTTCATCGGCTGCAGGCGACGACTGAGCAGCAACAGCGCGAACAGGACCAGCGCGGCCAGGCCGAAGCGATAGACGATCGACACCGGAATTTCGACCACGCCCAACTGCCATTTCAAGGCGATCCAAGTGGTTCCCCAGATCAGCACGGTCAGCAGGTACAACGACAGGTTCATGGCAGACGCTCCTCAAACAGGCCTTGAGTGTCTGCCTCGCCCGCCCATGCACGCTTGCAGAATCTTGCGCTTTTGTCCGCCAGCAGGCTGGCAGCGCCACGGCTACGGAGTAGGATGCGAAGGCGTTGAAGAGAACCGAACATGGCCGCCATCGATACCCTGCAAGTCTTTCAAGCCCTCAATCGCTCGCCGAACGCACGTCTGGTGCACAGCGCCGAGCTCGGTGACGGCTTGTCAGCGGCCTTGTGGACCAACCACCACGACGCTCAGGAATACGAAGCACCGAGTCATCACACGCTGTCCTGCTACATCGCCGGCGGCACCGGTACATTCCGGCGCGGCCAGCCGGGCCGCAAGGGCGGGCCGGACAAGCTGTGCATCCTGCCGGCCGATCACGAGTCAGGCTGGGTGATCAACGGTGATATCCGCTTGGCGCACCTGTATTTCAGCGCCGAACAATTCGCCCTCGGTTGCGTGACGTTGCTCGATCGCGAACCCCGCGAGATGCAGTTGCGCGAACAGACCTTTCTCGAAGATCCGCAGCAGGCACAGCGCTTCCGGCAGCTGCTGACGCTGAATTGGGAGGAGCCTGCCGAACGTCTGCTGACCAGTAGCCTCGCCCACGAATTGATCAGCCACACGCTGCTCAGCCAGGTGGGTGCGCGCCAGGGCTTGCGTTTGAAAGGCGGGCTGGCGGCGCACCAACGTCGGCAGTTGGTGGAGTTCATCGACAATCAGTTGAGCGAAGCAATCAGCCTCGGCCAATTGGCCGGACTATGCGCGTTATCGGAATACCACTTCGCCCGGATGTTTCGCGTGAGCTTCGGACTTCCACCGCATCAATATGTGCTGGCGCGGCGCTTGAGCCGGGCACGGGAATTGTTGCGCGGGACGACGTTGCCCTTGGGGGAGATTGCGCTGGCGTGCGGGTTTGCCAGTGCCAGTCATTTCACCAATCGCTTTCGTCAGGTACTGGGTGGGACGCCGGGCGAGTATCGGCAGGCGTTTTTGCGGTGAGCCCATTCCCCTCACCCCAGCCCTCTCCCAGTGGGAGAGGGGGCCGACCGAGGTGTCTGGCGCTATACGTCGACCTGAAACACCGAATCGATTATGGATTCAAAGCATCACGTTCAAGGCGGTGTACCTCTGGAATATCCACGGTCAGTCCCCTCTCCCTCCGGGAGAGGGCTAGGGTGAGGGGCTTTTGACTTTGACTTAAAACTCCAGAGTGCTGGAAAGCGAAACCTGCCGCGAGTCCCCCATCGAGACGAAGAACCGGCTCGCTGATGACGTGTAGTAAGTGCGATCAAACAGGTTCTTCACGTTCAACTGAAACTTGACTTTCTGCCCTTCGACTCTGGTGTCGTAAGTGGCAAATGCATCAGCCACGGTGTAGCTCGGCAGATCGAAATCATTCACCGCGTTGCCGGCCCGCTCGCCGACATAACGTGCGCCGGCACCGACACGCAATTGATCGCCGCCAAACACATTGCCGAAGTCGTACACCGCCGACAGCGACCCGGAATTCTTCGCGACGTTCTGCAGGCGCTTGCCTTTGTACTCAGGGTCTTCGGTGACTTCGGCATCGGTGTAGGCATAGCTGCCGATCAGGTTCCAGCGCTCGCTGAGTTGCCCGCTGACATCGACTTCCAGCCCGCGTGAACGCACTTCGCCTGCCGCACTGTAAATCGTCGTCGGACCTTCGGAGTTGGCCACCAGCACGTTGCGCTTCTTGATGTCGAACAACGCGATATTGCCGGTGATGCTGCCCGGCATATCCAGTCGCGCCCCCAGCTCCCAGGACTTGGCTTCCTCCGGCGCGATACTGCCGTCGAGTACCGTGCTGCTGCCGCTCAGCGGGGCGATGGTCGAGTTGGGTTTGAACGATTCGGTGTAGCTGCCGTAGAACGACAAAGCGTCGGTGTAGCGATAGACCAGACCGGCGCGCGGCACCCACTTCTGCCCGTTGCTGTCGGTATTGGCCTTGAACGGCACGCCTTTGCCGGCGTACTGGTCGTACTCTTGAAAGCGTCCTCCCGCGACCAGAATCCACTGCTCGTTGAGGTGAATCGAATCCTGCAGGAACACCGAATCGCTGCGCAGCTCATCGGTCTGTGCGCTGTCGGGCGCACTCACCGTAGTGCCCATCACTTCTCGGCCATACACCGGATTGAGGTAGCTGAAAGTGCTCAGGCTTTTTTGCCGAATCAAGTCTTCGCGGTAGATCTTGCGGTACTCGTCATCGACGCCGAATACCAGGTCATGTTGCATGCCCAGTACATTGACTTTGCCTTCGAGGCTGGCGGTGGTGAAACGGTCGGTGCTGATCGCATTCCGGGTGCCGTCCATGCTGCGTGTCAGTGTGCCGTTGCGGGTATTGATGGCGGTAACGCGGACCTGGCTGGCGTCATAGGTTTCGCGGTTCCAGCTGTAGCCGAAGTGGGCTTTCCAGTCGTCGTTGAGTTCGTGGTCGGCTTCGAAATGGTACAGATCCGAGCGCCCTTCCATGTCGTTGAACGGCTCATCGAGACGCTCCTTGCGCGAGATATCCAGCGGATGATTGGTGCGCGGATCGATCAAGGTGCCACGGTCGAACGGAGTGAGAAATTCGCGGTGCTCGTAGGCAAACAGCAGCTTGGTGCGTTCGCCGTACCAGGCCAGCGACGGCGCGATCAGGGTCTCGCGGTGAGTGCCGAAGTTGCGCCAGTAATCTTCGTCTTCATGATCGACGATCATGCGATAGGCGAAGCCGGAATCGCCCAGCGCACCGGTGCTGTCAAAGGCGCCGCCGCTGCCGTTCTTGCCGTCACCATAGGTCGAACCCCGCAGAGTCAAAGCGTTGTACTGAGTCAGTTCCGGCTTCTTGCTGACCAGATTGACCACACCGCCAGGATCCTGAATCCCATAGAGCAACGAGGCCGGGCCCTTGAGCACTTCGACGCGGTCCACGCTGGCGTTCATGCCGCGGCCCTGCACCAGCGGCATGCCATCGCGCATGATCGAGCCATTGCGGTTGTCGCCGAAACCGCGGGTCATCACCGAATCCTGCGTACTGCCCAGGGTGTTGCCCTGAGTGATGCCACTGACGTTGGCCAGCGCGTCGTCGAGATTGCGCGGCGCCTGATCACGAATGACCTGCGCCGGGATGACATTGACGGTCTGCGGAATTTCTTGCAGCGACGCCGATGAGCGCATCACCGAACTGGTTTCCGGCGGCTGATAACTCAGCGATTCACCGCGCGTTGAGGTGATCGTTGTAGCGTCGAGATTGAGCGCGCCTTCGGTCGGCGCCGGCTCCAGTGCCAGGGTGTGACTGTCAGTGCGGCGAAAGCTCAGGCCGGAGTTGCCGAGCAGGCGTTGCAGAGCCTGCTCAGCGCTCATCTGCCCGTTGACTGCCGGAGCATTAAGGCCGTACGGCGCTTCGTCGGTGTAGACCACGCTTTGCCCGGTCACGCGGCTGAAATCGCTCAGGGCTTGCGGCAGCGGTTTGGCGGCGAGGGCGAAATTGAGTTGCTGTTGCGCCTGATTGCTCAGCGCTTCAGCGGCCAGCGCCATGCTCATAGGCAGCAATGCCAACGCGGAAAAACTCAACGCCGACACGCTTAACCACTGTTTGACCGAACCGGATTTTGCCCTGGACTTCATTGCTCAATGACCTGTGTAGAACCGCAACGGATGCGAATGGCTCGCAGTTTCAGTCACTACACGGATGGGCCCCGGAGTTACCTCACCATAAATCGAAAATAATTTTGAAGATCAAAAGATCGCAGCCTTCGGCAGCTTCTACAGGGGAACGCATTCCAATGTAGGAGCTGCCGAAGGCTGCGATCTTTTGCTGCCTCAGCGCAAAATGATCAGGTGCCCCAACACCCGATGCTGCTCAAACCCCAACACTCCCTGCAGCGAATTGAGCACCGCCTGCGGATCCTTGCTCGGAAAACTGCCGCTGACCTTGCGCGCTGCCAGCTCATCGTTGAGCAGCACAATTCGCCCCGGGTAATAGCGGCGCAGATCCTCGACGACATCAGCCAACGTGGTCTTGTAGTAAGTCAGCCAACCCTGGCGCCAGGCCAGTTGTGCGTCACTGTCCACGGTATGCAGTTTTTCCGCCGTGCCGTCGGCGTAGGCGACTTGCTGGCCGGCAGTGAGAATCTGCTGTTCGCCATGCTCATCCGCCGTCACCGCGACACGTCCGGACAATACCGTCACTTGCGCACCATGGAGTTGCCGGCGCACTTCGAACTGCGTGCCGAGTACCCGCGCCTCGCCCTGCTCCGCCGCCACCACAAACGGCTCGCCGGTGTGGCTGACGCTGAAGAAACCGGCGCCACGGATCAACTGCACGCGGCGCTGACCGTGGCTGAAATCCACGGCAATCGCACTATCAGCATCCAGCGTCACTTGCGACTGGTCGGCCAAGGTCACCGTGCGGATTTCACCGGGCGCCGAGACATGATCGGCGCGCAGATCGTCGAGCCAGCGCTGCGCTTGCCAGCCGGTGCCGAGGCTGACCATCAGCAGCAGACACGCGGCCACCGCCAGCGCCCCAGACCAACGCAACAATGGCGAACGCCGTGGCGCATCCATCGCCTGCAGATAACCTTGCAGCGCGCCCGCATCTTCATCAGCCAGGGTACGCGCCGGGCTTTCGCTGAGTTCCCAGATCACCTGCGCCTGCGCATACGCCTCGGCGTGGGCGGGATCGGCGCGCAGCCATTGGCTGAAGGTCAGTTGATCACCAGTGCTCGGGCGGTCGTGCAACAGGCTCAGCCAGGCCAGCGCGGCCTGCTCCTGGGCCGGTGTCGGTGTGATCGGAGTGGATGGCTTCACGGTGCTTTCCCTGGCAGGCGTGGCGCGGGGTCGCGCAGGCTGGCCTTGCAGGCCTCGAGGGCGCGCATCATATGTTTTTCCACGGCACTTTGGGACAGCCCCATGGCCTTGGCGATTTCCGCGTACTTGCGCCCGTGAATGCGATTGAGCAGAAAAATCTGCCGCGTGCGTTCGGGCAAGGCGCGCAACGCTGCTTCGACATGACGCAGATCATTGCCGGCTTCGAGGGCGGCCTGGGGTTCGCTGCCGTGGCTATCGGGTTCGTCCGGCAGCCAGTCATCGTTGAACCGCGTGCGCGTGCCTTCGCTGCGCAAATGATCGATGGCGATGTTGCCGGCGCAGCGCAGCAGATAGGTGCTGAGTTCTTCGACCTGGACCAGCGGCCGCCGCCAGAAGCGCAAAAACAGATCCTGGACCAGATCCGCCGCCGTCGCCCGACAACCGACGCGCCGGTTCACCAGTGCTTCCATTTGCGCACGCTGGGACAGAAACACCTGGAGAAAATGCGCACGCGCGCCACGCGCTTCATCATCACGCGATTCCGGCGGCAGACCGATCAGCACTTCAGCACTGCGCCCAGGCCGCAACCGGACTCGCCAGCAGGCTCAACCCGGCCAGTGCCAAGGCCAGACGCGGGCGATACGGCAGCAACAGCACCAGTGCCAAAGCGCTGAGCATCAGCACCGCGAACCAGTCGACCAGACCAAAGCTCCAGCCATTGGCTGCGACCGCCGCCCACAGCGACAGCGCCAGCAACAGCCATCCCGCCAACGACATCGCTCGCTGCCGTCCAGTCGAAGGTTTGGCGCCGAGCAATTCAGCGTGATGGCGAGGCATCGACAGACACAATGCGGTGAAACCGGCGTAGGTGAGTAACAGGGCCAGCAGCATCAGTTGGCACTCTGTTCAAGGGTAATCGACCGAGGCGATGACTTTACTTTGGGAACGCTGACGCGGTTGCCTGCACGCTGCATCTTGCGCGCAGCCCAACCCAGAAAAAGTCCGGTCGCAAGGCAGGTCAGATCGAACCCGGCCAGTGCCCAGTCGGGCTGTATCAGGGTCGCGCCAAGATTCCACGGCGTAGTCAGCGCATTGATCAGCGGCACCGCGATAAACAGCGCGGCGCCGAGCGTCAGCTGTTCGATCCAGGCCTTGCGTCCCGGACGCAATACCGCATGCAACAGGCTCAGGCCCCAGGCAATGAAGAACGCATTCACTTCCCAGTCGGCCCGTCCCGTCAGACTCACCGGCAACAACCGATTGGCCAAAAAGAATACCGCCACCGCCGACACCAGCCCGGCCATGCTGGCAATATTCAGCACTTCGACCAAACGCAATTCGAACGGCAGCGCTGCGCTTTTTGCGTGCTTGAGCTGACGCTTGCCCAGCCAGATCACCAGCCCGGTGCCGATCATCGCCGTGCCGGCCAGTCCGCAGATGAAATACAGCCAGCGCAACAGCGGCCCGGCGAAATGGCCCATGTGCAGACCGTAGAATGCACCACCCACCGACATCGCCATGGGTTGATCGGGGGTACTGCTCAGAAGCTGCCCAGTGACGCCGTTGAACGTCACCGCCCGGCCAAAATCATGCACCACCCGATCGCCTGCGCGGGACAGCACCACCGTGGCGCTGGCATCGCCCGGATTGCTCACCGACAGGCGCGCGGTGTGGCCGCCCGACCACTGCTCGCTGGCCTTGGCAAGTAGCGGAGCCATGGCGGTCAGCGGCGCGGCGATATCAGCACGTTCGGGCGTCTTCGAGGCGGGAAAGACTTCGTCGTAAAACTTGCGCACGTCACTGCCGTAAGAGGCAACGATGCTCGCCGGCATGACCATCGACATGAAAATCACCAGGCTGCTGTAGGTGATCATCAAGTGAAACGGCAGCACCAGCACACCCACCGCGTTATGCCCGTCGAGCCAGGAACGCTGGCCCTTGCGCGGGCGAAAGGTGAAGAAGTCCTTGAAGATTTTCTTGTGGGTGATGATGCCGCTGATCAACGCGACGAACATCACCATCGCAGCGATGGTCGCCAGCCAGCGGCCCCACGGATAAGGCATCTGCAACTGGAAGTGGAAGCGGTAGAAGAACTCGCCGCCCATGCTTTCGCGGCCCTGTACTTCGGCCCCGCTCTGGGCGTCGAGGGTGCTGGATTCGAAGCGACCGCGCTCCCCGGGCTTGCCCGGGGCCTGCTGCCAGCGCACGGTAAGGCCGGGATCGCGGGCATCGGGCAAATCGATCAGCCAGCGCGAAGCACCGGCGGCATGTTGCTGCAGATAGTTTTGCGCCAGGGTCAGGCTCGCTTCGGCATCGAGTGGATGCGCAGCCATTTCCGGCTGCATCCAGTGACTGATTTCGTCTTTGAAGTAAGCCAGCGTTCCGGTGAAAAAGATCGCGAACAGCAACCAGCCGAACACCAGTCCGGCCCAGGTGTGCAGCCAGGCCATCGCCTGGCGAAAACCCTCTTTCATGCCAGCCCCAGACCGCGCGCGACACCGGAAATGGTGGCGAGAATCACGCTCGGCACCAGCAAGCCGACCCATGCCGACCATGCGCTGCGGCAGGCAAAGCACCAGAGCACTGCGACCAGCCAGACGAGAAAGGACACGGTCATGCCGGTGACCACGGCTTCAGCGCGGTTCAACGGCAGCCACAGCGTCAGGGTGACACTGGCCAGCGCCGCGACCAGATAGCCGCCGAAAACCGCCGCCAGCACTCGCGAAGTGACGGCCAGACGATAGGACATGGGAAGCGTGGCGAGTTTGCCTTTCATGTTTCGACCCTGAAACGAAAAACGTTCGGCCGACAAGCCGAATCTACAGGCGAGCAATATTAATGATAAATATTCTCATACGCAAAAGCATCTGATTGCCGGACACGGTCCCCAGCCCCTACAATGCGAACCGTTCTTGTTCTCTAACGCACGTTCTCTACGCAAGCATTGCGTCCGGAGTCATTTCGTTGCCGCCCGCCCATCCTGTCGAATCGCTCTATCACGCCCATCACAGTTGGCTCACCGGCTGGCTGCGGCGCAAGCTCGGCTGCCCGGACAGCGCGGCGGATCTGGCTCAGGACACGTTCGTCAAAGTGCTCACCGCCCGCGAGCCGCCGGTGATCATCGAACCGCGCGCGTTTCTCACCACCTTGGCCAAGCGTGTGCTGTTCAACCATTACCGGCGGCAGGATCTGGAACGCGCCTACCTCGAGACGCTGGCGCAAATGCCCGAGATGGTCGCGCCGTCGGAAGAACACAAAGCGATCATCCTGCAGACGTTGCTCGAACTCGATGAGCTGCTCGACGGTTTGCCGCAGCCGATCAAACGCGCCTTCCTGCTCGCGCAGGTCGATGGCCTGACTTATCCGCAGATCGCCGCTGAACTGGGTATCTCGATAGCCACGGTCAAACGCCATCTGAACAAAGCGGCGATGCGCTGCTATTTCGCTTTATGAATCGAGTGCCGGAATTTTCCGCGCAGGTCGCCGAACAGGCGGTGTACTGGCTGCTGGAAATGCAGCAGGGCACGCTCACCCCGCGCCAGCAACAGGCCTGGCAACAATGGCTGGATGCGCACAGCGAGCACCGCCGGGCGTGGGAGCACATGCAACGGGTCAACCAGCGTTTGCGCGGCGTGTCGTCACCCTTGGCCCACGCGGCGTTGAACGGGCCGAAGTCCGCCAGCCGTCGTCAGGCGCTGAAAATGCTGCTGATTTTCGGTGCCGGCTCAGCGGCGACCTGGGGCCTGCGCGAGCACACGCCGCTGCCGTCGCTGCTCGCCGATTACCGCACACCGGTCGGGCAGCGGCGCAAGATTGCCCTGGGCGGCGCCGATTCCTTGCAGCTCAATACCGCCAGTTCCGCCGATGTCGATAACGCGCAGCACCAGATTCGTCTGCTTGAAGGCGAAATGCTCCTGAGCGCTGCGAGCCCGTTCGACATACACACGGCGCACGGCGTGTTGAAAAGCCAAGGGGCGCGCCTGAACGTGCGGCAGTTTGCCGATCGCACGCAGATCGCGCTGTTTGAAGGGCGAGTCGAACTCACCGCCAACCCGCGCGCGCCTCTGCTGCTGCCGGTCGCGCGTCAGCTGAGTTTTAGTGGCAGCGCCTTCAGCGAGGCCAAGCCGCTGGACGCCAACAGCGGCGCCTGGACCGATGGCATGCTGGTCGCCGCCCATATGCGCCTCGGCGACTTTCTCGAAGAGCTTGGCCGCTACCGTCGCGGCCAGTTGAGTTGCGCCAGCCAGGTCGCCGATCTGCTGATTTCCGGGACGTACCCGCTGGATGACAGTGAGCGGATTCTCGACCTGCTGGAAATCAGTCTGCCAGTGAAAGTGAGGCGCTTTACCCGTTATTGGGTGAGCGTTGAAGCGCGGGTTTGAAAAGCAGGATCAAGAGATCGCAGCCTTCGGCGGCTCCTACAGAAGGCTGGGATCTTTTTATTTTCAAAAAAATGAGCCGTTTTTCAGATCTGGCGTGACAGAGAAGGAAAGCCCCCTTGATTCCACCTTCTCAGGATCATCCACATGCAGCCCACCCGCCTCACGCCACTGGCCCGCAGCCTGCGCAATCTTCTGCTTGGCGCCAGCCTGAGTTTCACCGCCCTGCCCGCCGCGCTGGGCGCCGAGACCAAGGTCTATCACATTGCCCCGGCGTCGCTGGAAACCGCGCTCAACCAGTTTGGCCGTGAAGCCGGCGTGCTGATCTCCTTCGGCTCGCAAGTCACCAGCGGTGTGCAAAGCCGTGGTCTGGAAGGCAATTACACGACGCAGCAAGGTCTCGATGCATTGCTCGAAGGCACCGGTCTGCAAGCCCGCGCCGAGGGCGAAAATGCCTTCAGCCTGCAACCGCTGGGAGATTCCGCGCTTGAGTTGGGCACTTCGACCGTGGTCGGCGACTGGCTCGGCGATGCGGCGCAGGTCAACGTGTTCGAACACCCGGGCGCGCGTGATGTGATTCGCCGCGACGAATTTGAGCGCCAGGGCGCGACGCAGGCCCGTGACGTGCTCAACCGCATCCCCGGCGTCAATGCGCCGGAGAACAACGGCACCGGCAGCCATGACATGGCGCTGAATTTCGGCATTCGCGGTTTGAATCCACGTCTGGCCGCGCGCTCGACAGTCTTGATGGACGGCATTCCGGTGCCCTTCGCGCCGTACGGTCAGCCGCAGTTGTCGTTCGCGCCGATCAGCATGGGCAACATGGATGCCGTGGACGTGGTGCGCGGCGGTGGCGCCGTGCGTTACGGCCCGCAGAACGTCGGCGGCGTGGTCAACTTCGTGACCCGGGCAATCCCCGACGAGCCGACGGTCAAGGGTGGTTTCCAGACTGAAACCAGCCCGTCGTCGAGCCACGACGGTTTCAAGACCAGCGCCAATCTGCTGGCCGGCGGCACCAACGCCAACGGCCTGGGCGGCGCCTTGCTGTACTCCGGCACCCGTGGTGGTGACTGGCGTGAGCACAGCGATAGCGAGATCGACGACCTGATTCTCAAGGGCAAATACCAGCTCGACGAAGCCAACAGTTTCAACGCCATGGCCCAGTATTACGAAGGCAAGGCCGACATGCCCGGCGGTCTGAACGTCGCCGATTACGATGCCGATCCCTATCAGTCGACGCGCCCGAAAGACCAGTTCTGGGGGCGCCGGACGATGTTCAACTTCGGCTATCGCTATCAGGAAGATCGCCGCGAGTTCACCGCCAGCACCTTCTTCACCAAGACTTTGCGCAGCGGTTATCTGGATCAGGGCACGTTCCTTTCGCTGTCGCCACGGGAGTATTGGGTGCGTGGCCTGGAAACCCGCTTCGCCCAAGGCTTCGACCTGGGTCCGAGCAGCCATGAAGTCGGCGTCGGCTACCGCTACATCAACGAGGCGGGCCACGAACTGCGCTACCGCACGCCGATCAGCGCCAACGAATACCCGACCACCAGCAGCCGCAACGACCGCGATACCCGTGGCGGCACCGAGGCCAATGCGTTCTTCGTCGACGACCGCATCGACATCGGCAAATGGACCATCACCCCGGGCGTGCGCTACGAGATGATCGAGTCGCAGCAGACCAACAACCTGACCAACGTCAAATACAAGGGCGACTACAACACCGCGCTGCCGGCGCTGAACGTGCTCTATCACCTGACCGACAGCTGGAATCTGTACGCCAACACCGAAGGCTCGTTCGGCAGTGTGCAGTACAGCCAGATGCCCAACCGCGTGAGCAGCGGCGAGGTGAAACCGGAAAAGGCCCGCACGTGGGAACTCGGCACGCGTTATGACAATGGTGCCCTGCGCGCGGAAATCGGTGCATTCCTGATCAACTTCGATAACCAGTACGAAAGCAACCAGACCAACGATTCGGTGATCGCCCGCGGTGAAACCCGTCATCAAGGCATCGAGACCAGCGTCAATTACGCCCTCGATGACTTGAGTCCGGCGCTGGCCGGTTTCGACGTGTACGCCACGTATGCCTACGTCGACGCAACCATCCGCGAGGACGGGCCGAACAAAGGCAACCGCGTGCCGTTTTCCTCCAGGCACAAAGGCACGATTGGCGTCGGTTATACCGAAGGGCCATGGAAGCTGAATCTGGACAGCAGCTTCCAGAGCGATCAGTTCGCCGACAACGCCAACACCTCGAAGGAAAGTGCCGATGGCAGCACCGGCAAGATACCGGGGTACATGCTGTTCAGCAGCCGCGCCGGGTATGACTTCGGACCGCAACTGTCGGATTTGAATGTGGCCGTGGGGGTAAAGAACATGTTCAACACGCAGTACTTCACGCGCTCGTTCGATGACAACAACAAGGGCAAGTACGTCGGGGAGCCGCGGACGGTTTATGTGCAGACTTCTGTGGCGTTCTGAGGGTTGAAAAGCCCCTCACCCTAACCCTCTCCCTGAGGGAGAGGGGACTGACCGTGGGATGCTTGCGAGGTACGCCGACCTGATTCTGCTTTACCGAATCCATAATCGACTCGACCTGAAACCACTTTGCCGAATCTATAATCGACTCGGTCTTTCAGGTCGATGTACCTCTTCAGACACCTCGGTCGGCCCTCTCCCCGAGAGAGGGGGAACTGATTGCGGGATGCTTCAGAAATTCATTGACCTGAAAGTACTTCACCGAACCCATAATCGACTCGGTTTTGCAGGTCGATATATCACGCAAGACACCCCGGTCGGCCCCCTCTCCCTCTGGGAGAGGGCTGGGGTGAGGGGCTTTTCTGCTACAAACAAAAAACGGGCCTGCATCAGCAGGCCCGTTCTCCTTGTGTGACTTGTGAAGTCAGCGCATCAACTGTTGATGGCTGCCTGTTCGTTCTCGTCGAATTCTTCCGCCAGCAGCTTGTCGTTGGCCTTGCCGGTAAATGGCACTACCGCGGCGCGTGGTTTACCTCGCAGTTTGCCGAACAGATGATCCAGTTTGTGCTCGAGTTTTTCGGCAGCACCGTCGATCGCCTGTTCCAGCGAATCGGCTTTGTGGGTCACGGAAATCGGTTGGTGGCCTTTTGGCCGCGCTTCCAGTTGGCAGCGCAAGTCATGGGGACCTGGCTTCTCGCCGTTCTCGTCGCTGAGGTGGACTTCGACACGGGTCAGGTCTTCTTCATAACGGTCGAGCGTGCTCTCAATAGTTGTACGTACCCACTCCTCCAGTCGCTTACTGCTTTGAATATGGTTATCGCTGTTGACTTGGATTTGCATAGTTCATCCCTTATTTCAGCTAGCTCGCTGGAGGCCTTGAGTTGAATTTCCTGACCTCCTGGTTACAACAATCGGCCCGAGCGCCGAACATTTCAACCCCTGAAAAAAGAAAAATATTCATTCGCAAAAAAAGCCGGACAACCGAGCAAAGCGCTGCTAAGGTCGGGAGTTGGGTCGACCCGCTCCGCTGAAAAATCTACTCACATCTGCTGCTCATTCAGCGGGTGCAGACTGCGAAAAATCCCCGCCTCCTCCACCAGCCAATCGTGCACGGCACGTACGCCCGGATGGCTCAACGCCCCCGGCGCATACAGCAGCACGTAGCGTTTATGGTTAGGCACCGACAAGCCGAACGGCACGATCAGAGTGCCGCGTTCCAGCTCGTCGTTGAGCAGCGTGCGCCGGGCAATTGCCACGCCCATGCCGGCAATCGCCGCTTCGATGGTCAGGTGATTGCGATTGAACGTATGCCCGCGGCGCACATCGGCGCCTTCGAAGCCGATCGCATTCAAATAGAACTCCCATTCCGCGTATTCGTAACTGCCACGCCAGGCGGTGATGTCGTGCAGCAGCGGGAAATGCCCCAGATCCGCCGGCCCGTGCAACGGCGGTCGCCCACGCAGCAGGCTCGGCGCGCATACCGGAAATATCTGCTCGTCGAGCAAGGCTGTGGATAACAATCCGGGGTAACTGCCATCGTTGAGATCGATGGCCAGATCGAAATCGCCTTCGTGCAACGGCACGCTGCTGTCCTCCGCCACCAGGCGCAACTGGATGTCCGGAAAGCGTTGCTGCAAGCGCGGCAGACGCGGCGTCAGCCACTTGCCGAGAAACGACGGAATCGAACGCAGCCGTAACGTCCCGCTGATCATCCCGGCATCCAGTCGGCGCAACTCCGCATCGATGCTGCCATAGGCTTCGTTGACAGTAATCGCCAGCCGCTGCCCCTGCGCGCTCAACTCAACGCCGCGCGCTCGCCGATGAAACAGGCGAAAGCCCAGGCGCTCTTCCAATTGGCGAATCTGCTGGCTGACCGCCCCCGGGGTGATGTGCAGCTCTTCGGCGCAGCGGGTGAACGACAGGTGCCGGGCCGCACAGGCAAATACCTGCAGCCAGACATAGGTCTGGGCATGCAATTGACGACTCATTGTTTAGTCCTGCTAAAGGCTGTCTTAGGAGGTTTCGTTGGTCACCTCGAACCGAGGCAGGCAGTATCGCCGACATTGCGCTTGTCCGACAAAAAATGGCAGCGATTCCTACTCCATTGCTTGTGAGGGTTTAGCATGGCTATCAGTGTTTTCGATCTATTCAAAGTAGGCATCGGCCCGTCCAGTTCCCATACCGTCGGCCCGATGCGCGCAGCGGCGACGTTTGCCCAGACCCTGATCGACCAGCATCTGCTCAATGACGTGCGACGGGTGGAAATCCGTTTGTATGGCTCGCTGTCGGCCACCGGCGTTGGCCATGCCACCGACCGCGCGACCGTCATGGGCCTGATGGGCGAGTGGCCGGACAGCATAGATCCGTCGACCATCGATCCACGCATCCAGCAACTGCGCGAAACCGGGCAACTGTCCCTCGCCGGTCAGCGTTCGATTGCTTTCGACTGGCAGAGTGATCTGCTGCTGCTCGACGAGAGCCTGCCCTACCACCCCAACGCCATGTCGCTGACCGCCTTTGGCGAAAGCACCGAATTGTTCACGCAAACCTATTACTCGGTGGGCGGCGGTTTCATCGTCGAAGCCGCTGAAGCCGAGTCAGGCGTGGCGCCGACCAGTGACGTGGTGTTGCCGTACGACTTTTCCAGCGCCGCCGAATTGCTCGCCCTGTGCAAGCAACACAATCTGCGCGTGTCCGAATTGATGATGGCCAACGAGCGCGCCTGGCGCAGCGATGCCGAGATCCGCCAGGGCCTGCTGCATATCTGGTCGGTGATGCGTGAGTGCGTCGAACAAGGCCTGCGCCACGAAGGCATCCTGCCCGGCGGTCTGAAAGTACCGCGCCGCGCAGCGAAACTGCACCGCAGCCTTTTGGAAATCGGCAAACCGAATGTGATCAGTTCGACTTTGTCGGCAATGGAATGGGTCAACCTGTTCGCCCTCGCCGTCAACGAAGAAAACGCCGCGGGCGGGCGCATGGTCACCGCGCCGACCAACGGCGCCGCCGGGATCATTCCGGCCGTTCTGCACTACTACATGAAATTCAATCCGGATGCGTCTGACGATGACGTCGTTGCGTTCTTTCTCGGCGCAGCCGCCGTCGGCATTTTGTGCAAGAAAAATGCGTCGATCTCTGGCGCCGAGGTCGGGTGTCAGGGTGAAGTCGGCTCGGCTTGTGCGATGGCCGCCGCCGGCCTGGCCGACGTACTCGGGGCAACGCCAGAGCAATTGGAAAACGCTGCCGAAATCGGCCTCGAACATAACCTGGGTCTGACCTGCGATCCGGTCGGCGGCCTGGTGCAAGTGCCGTGCATCGAGCGCAATGCCATCGCGGCGGTGAAGGCGATCAATGCCACGCAAATGGCCCTGCGCGGCGATGGCAATCACTTCATCTCCCTCGACCGGGTGATCCGCACCATGCGCGACACCGGCGCCGACATGCACGACAAGTACAAGGAAACCTCGCGGGGCGGGCTGGCCGTGAACTGGGTGGAATGCTGATTGATCTGACTGCACCGTCAGCGGTCGTTGACTCATTCCTGCCCTGAAAACGCGCCAAAAAAAACGGCGAGCCCCGAGGCTCGCCGTTTTTTTTCACCGGGTTCATTGTTCGACAATTTTTCCGGCATGCGCCTTGCTACATCACTCTTGAGGCAAACGGACATTGCGAACCTCAGCGAACGAGATGCCAGTGGTCTGGTGTTGCGAACCAAATCGGATCATGGCCGGTCAACAACTGCACGTTCAATCAGGCGGTGACGCATCATGGACAACCCATTTCAAATCATTACCGATGCTTTCGCGCCGGACTATCAGATCAATCTGAGCATTCAGGGCCTGGACGGCAGCATCATGCTGACCCTGTCCAACGCCGGCCGCATCGTGGCCAAACGCATGATCAGCGCCGAACAGCGCAACGATCCGGAGCGGCTGAAGCGGCTGGTGCAAAGCATTCAATTCGGCATCGCCATCGAACAAGGCCACAGCGCCATGTCGATTCTCGAGGCCATGACCAACGGCGCCGGGCTGACCCCGCCACCGCCACGGGTCAAAGGCCAGCCCGGCCAGGCGGCGGGCCTTTAAAGCTCGCCCTTCTCCACTTCAGGATGTTCGCTGGAGCCCGTGCCGATCTTGCGCTGCGGGTTCTCGATCTTCACCGAGGGGAACTGCGACGAGGCGTAACGCACCACCAGGATCGCGAACGCCAGCAGCAGAATGCCGCCGCACAGATAGATGATGCCCATGTCCGGCGGGTTGTGGTGCGAGACGTTGGAGATCAGCAGGCGCGTCAGCGCGGTGATCGCTACGTAGATCAGAAAGCGCACCGGCATGTGGTTGGTCTTGAAATAAATCCCGACCATCGCGCCCAGTTCCAGATAGATGAACAGCAACAGAATGTCATCAATCTTGATATGCCCGACTTCGAGCATGCCGAGAAACTCCATCACCGCCGCCCATGCCGTCACCGCACCGATGGCGAACAACGCCAGGTAGTGAAAGGTTTCGACGAACAGGTTGCCCAGGGACTCGGCCAGTTGATGCACGTTGCGCCGCAGTTTCTCGGCCCAGTTGATTTTCACGATGAGTTTCCTTAGCCCGTATCGGGCGGATGATGCGTATCGCACGTGACGGTTTTGCGCGTGCGCCTTGTAGCCACGGTTTTCATGCAGGTTCAGGGCCACGCATCATGGCGATCCGCCGCAAATCCCGCGCCGTGGCGTTTGGTCGCACCGCTGGACTTTCCGTGGGAGCGAACCTGCTCGCGATAGCAGCGACACCGTCCCCCTGACAAACGCCAAATCCGGTCTACATTGAAAAGCCACTACCCATGGCGCAGGGATTCGCTTATCCTTTTCGCTGTATATGGATACAGTAGTCGTCAAGACAACTTAACGTGAAGGCATGTGAGGTGGTGAATGGCCGTCGAAGTGGTATACCGCAGCAGCCGAGATCTGGAGCGCTTGTTCATGGATAAAGCCGAAGCTGATCGTCATGACAAAATGCTCGAACTGGCCGAATATCTGGCCGATGTGCTGCAAAAAGCCGTTCCGTCCCTGACCGAACAGCAAGTGGAAGAAGCCGGGATCTACATGGCGAAGAATCGCGATGTGTTCGCCCGGGCGTTCAAGAGCCAGCCCGATGCGCTGTCGGAGCTGATCAATGCGCCGGCCGAGCCTGTGGAAAAGACCGAAGTTGCAGAACCTGACGAGGCACCGGCGAAGCCCGCCAAAGCAGCGAAAGCGCCGAAGTAATTCGCGCCCAATAAAAAGATCGCAGCCTTCGGCAGCTCCTACATTCCGAGTG
>NZ_QETJ01000072.1:0-23880 GCF_003105095.1 Pseudomonas sp. NDM
CGCAGCCTTCGGCAGCTCCTACCCTGGATTTGCGTGCATCCAGAGATTTGCGCCGCGCCTACAGAACGTATTCCCAAGCGCAACGGTCGTAGCTACATCGCCCCCCACCGGTTGCCACGCCATGACCACCCCCACCAGCGACAAGACCCCCGACCTCTCGGCCAAGGAGCAGCACGAAGTCGAGAAGAGCCAGCCGCCGCGCGCGGCCGTTCTGCATGAAATCATCCGCACCCAGGGCGACCAGGAACTGGAACGCAGCATTGCCGCGCTGTGGTGGTCGGCGCTGGCCGCCGGCCTGACCATGGGCCTGTCGTTGATGGGCATGGGCTTGCTCAATTCGCGTCTGCCCGAGGGCGATGAATTTAAGGTGATCGCCAGTTTCGGCTACTGCGCGGGTTTCCTCGCAGTCATCCTTGCGCGCCAACAGCTGTTCACCGAAAACACCCTGACCGCCGTGCTGCCGGTGATGACCAAGCCGACGCTGCTGAATTTCGCCCGGCTGATCCGCCTGTGGAGCGTGGTGTTGGTCGGCAACCTCTGCGGGACGATTCTGGTTGCGTACGTGATGCTGGAACTGCCGATCTTCGACAGCAAGACTGACGTCGCCTTCCTTGAGATCGGCCGCAAGGTCATGGAACACAGCGCCAGTCAGATGTTCGCCAAGGGCATCGTCTCCGGCTGGATGATCGCCACCATGGTCTGGATGATTCCGTCCATGGAGAGCGCCAAGATGTGGATCATCATCCTCATCACCTACTTCATGGCGCTGGGCGACTTCACTCACATCGTCGTCGGATCCGCTGAAGTGTCGTATCTGGTCTTTGCCGGCGAGTTGCCGTGGAGCGATTTCTGGGCGGTTTTCGCCGCGCCGACGCTGGCGGGAAATATCATTGGCGGCAGTTTCATCTTCGCGCTGATCAGTCATGCGCAGATTCGTAGCGAAAGTGGTGCGCCGAAGGAGTCTGCGGACCAGGCTGTAGAGCCCGATCCGCAGTCGATCAAGAAATGATCAATGGTGGGCTGGCTCAGGCATGCTGGCCGGCTCGTTGCGCGTCGCGTGCTTGACCAGTTTGCCGATGGTCAGGCCTTGCAACAGGATCGACGACAGCACGACGATGTAGGTGATGCTCAGCAGCAGATCGCGCTCCGGGCCCAGCGGCAGGGCCAGCGCCAGTGCCACCGAAACACCGCCGCGCAAACCGCCCCAGGTCAGGATGCGGATGGTGCCGGCGGGCACTGAGCGCCAGCGGCGCAACAGTAGAATCGCCGGCGCCACGGTGAGCAGGCGCGACAGCAGAATCGCCACCGCCAGCAAACCTGCGGCGGCCATGTGCAGCCAGTTGAACGGCAGCAGCAACAACTCCATGCCGATCAGCGCAAACAGCAGCGCGTTGAGCATGTCATCGAGCAATTCCCAGAAACCGTCCAGATAACGGCGGGTCATGTCGTTCATCGCCAGGTTGCGCCCCAGGTTGCCGATGATCAGCCCGGCAACCACCATCGCGATCGGCGCCGAGACGTGCAATTCGGTGGACATCGCCGAACCGCCGATCACCAGGGCCAGGGTCAGCATCACGGTAATCTGATGCTGCTCGACGCTTTTGATCATCCGATAGACCAGATAGCCGATCAGCCCACCGAACAACACACCGCCAATTGCCTCGTGGACGAAGAGCATGGCCGTGGCGCTGACCGTCGGGGTTTCGCCCAGTTGCGCGATGCCCAGCAGCACGGTGAAGACCACGACCGCGGTGCCGTCGTTGAACAGCGATTCGCCAACGATGGTGGTTTTCAGCGGTTTTGAAGCATTGGCGGTACGCAATACGCCGAGTACCGCAATCGGGTCGGTCGGTGAGATCAGCGCGCCGAACAACAGGCAGTAGAGGAAACTCACGTGCCAGCCGAACAGGGCAAAGATGTAGAAGGCCAGACTGCCGATCACCACTGTGGCGATCAATACGCCGAAGGTAGCCAGCAGGCCGATCGGCCAGCGGTAGCTGCGCAAGTCATTCAGGTTGACGTGCAGGGCGCCGGCGAACAGCAGGAACGACAGCATCCAGTTCATCAGCAGATCGCCGAAGTCGATCTGGCCGATCAGTTGCTGCACACGGTCTTCGAGCCCCGGAAAACCGAGCACGCTGAGGCCTTGCAGGAGCAGTGAGAACAGCAGGGCGGTAACCATCACGCCGATGGTCGGCGGCAGGCCGATGAAGCGGAAATTGACGAAGGTCAGGAGGGTGGTGAGGCAGATGAAAGCGGCGACAAGTTCAAGCATCCGGGGTCCTTTGGATGAAGGGTGAATGGAGCGCGACCGGAGGTTGGACGCAGGGGTTTGATGGGGCGGGAGTGGCTGAGGGCACATCCGAATCCGGAGTCAAATTCAACAGCCCTCACCCCAGCCCTCTCCCAGAGGGAGAGGGCTGGGGTGAGGTGCATCGACCTGAACGATCGGGTCGATTATGGAATGAGCGAAGCACGGTCAGGTCGGCGTAGCTCTTAAGCATCCCCCATTCAGTCCCCTCTCCCACTCGGAGGGGGCTAGGGTGAGGGCTGCATCTGGCACACCACAATCAGCCAGACACATTGACCGCACTGTCCCGCCGGCGTTGCAGGTAAATGAACAGCAGCGCGGTCAGCACCGTCAGCACGCCGACCAGCGCCCCGGTCCACGGCAAGTCCGCCAGATCCGCGCCGCTGGCGACCACCAGTCCGCCGATCCAGGCGCCCGCAGCGTTGCCGAGGTTGAACGCGCTCTGGTTCAGCGTCGAACCGAGGTTCGGCGCTTCATGCGCCTGATCGATGATCAACAGCTGCAGAATCGGGCACAGTGCGAAGGCGAAAATTCCCCACAGCACCAGCGTGATTGCCGCCGGAATAACCGAACGGCTGGTCTGGCTGAACGCCGCGAGAATCACCACGACCGCCAGTGCCACGCCGACCAGTGACGGCAACAGACGGCTGTCGGCCAGACGCCCGCCGAGCATGCTGCCCGCTGTCAGACCGACGCCAAACAACAGCAGCATCACCGTCACACCGTGGGGGCTGACGCCGGTGATGTCTTGCAGAATCGGTGCGATATAGGTGAATACGCTGAACAGGCTGGTCGAGGCCAGCACGCTCATGCCCAGCGCCAGCAGCACGTTGGCCTTGCCCAGTACTTTGAATTCGCTGGCGAGGTTGGCCTTGTCCATCGCGATGTGTTTGGGCAACCACAACCATTGCGCCAGCGCGGCGACAATGCCGATCACCGACACCGCCCAGAAGGTCGAGCGCCAGCCAGCGTATTGGCCCAGCGCTGTGCCCAAGGGCACGCCGAGGACGTTGGCCAGGGTCAGGCCGGTGAACATCATCGCAATGGCCTGGGCGCGTTTGTTCGGCGCAACCAGTCCGGCGGCGACCACCGAGCCAATGCCGAAAAACGCGCCATGACACAGCGCCGTGACCACGCGTGCCGCCATCAGTGTTGCGTAGTTCGGCGCGAGCGCGCAGAGCACGTTGCCGAGAATGAACATCAGCGTCATGCCCAGCAGGGTCGCTTTGCGCGGCATGTTGGCGGTGCCGATCGCCAGAATCGGCGCGCCGAACACCACGCCCAGGGCGTAACCGGTGATCAGCAGGCCGGCGTGAGGAATGCTCACCGCAAGGTCGCGGGCGACATCGGGCAGCAGGCCCATGATGACGAATTCGGTGGTGCCGATGCCGAATGCGGCAACGGCGAGTGCAAGCAAAGCGAGGGGCATGCGCAAGGTCTCTGTCAGTAGTCTTGACGCTTTGATCAGGCATACGCGTGCCAGCGACCGTTTTCGCAAAGGAAAGCGGAGCAGGCAGCTTTTATTGGAATTTTTGGGTGTGCAGCTGAGTACGGCGTGGTGGGGTGCAGTATAAACAGCTGCTGACACATGGCGAATCAATTCTGACCAGTCGGTTCTGCAATCGCATATTCACCGTAAGCGGTGCCGTGAAATATCCGCCTGAAAGAACCTTTCGGCCGGCCACGGCTCTTAGCCTGTGGGCAGGTGCTGATCGGCATGCTGGGTGATGAAGTTCTGACCGCTCGCCCATTACTCGAATCGAAAAAAGGACGACGTTATGACGGTGGCTCTTTGGTGTGTGTTGATCGCGATTTTTCTGCCGTACCTGTGCACGGTCGTGGCGAAGGCAACCGGCGGTTTCCGCTTGAAGGACAATTACGATCCACGGGATTTTCTCGACAGTGTCGACGGCGTCGCCCGTCGCGCCCATGCCGCGCAGTTGAACAGCTTTGAAGTGACGCCAGCCTTTGCCGCCGCGGTGATCGTTGCCCATCTGGTCGGCACTGCGGAGCTGGTGACGGTCAATGTGCTGGCCGTGCTGTTTATCACCAGTCGCCTGCTGTACATCATTTGCTATCTGGCCGACTGGGCCGCACTGCGTTCGGTGGTGTGGTTTATCGGGATGGCGTTGATTGCTTCGTTCTTCTTTGTGTCCATCTGATTATCGGGTGTTGCTGCCGGCCTCTTCGCGAGCAGGCTCGCTCCCACATGGAAATGCATTCCAGATGTGGGAGCGAGCCTGCTCGCGAAGGCGACCGATCAGACCACGAAGAACCTAAGACTTTTGCTTCGGTGTATCCGCCACCTGCGGCACTTGCGGTAACTCTTTTCCTTTGGGCCAGAGCATCCAGATCTGCCCTTGCTGCTTCATGTCCCCGGCCAGTTGCCCGGCCGCATCGCCAGTGCCCCAGAACAGATCCGCACGCACCTCACCAGCAATCGCGCCGCCGGTATCCTGCGCCGCGACCGGGCGCACCAGCGGTGTGCCATCCGGTTTGGTGGTGGACAGCCATAACAGACTGCCCAACGGAATCACCTTGCGATCCACCGCCGCGCTGTAGCCAGCGGTCAGCGGCACGTTCAGCGAGCCGCGCGGGCCTTCGTTGCTGTCCGGGTTGCGGGTGAAGAACACGTAGCTCGGGTTGCTGGCGAGCAGTTCCGGAATGCGCGTCGGGTTGGCCTTGGCCCAATTGCTGATCGCGCTCATGGTCACGTCTTCTTTCTTCAGCTCGCCTTGCTCGACCAGCCAGCGACCGATCGGCCGGTACGGGTGGCCGTTCTGATCGGCGTAGGCGATGCGCAACTGTTTGCCGTCTTCGGTCTGAATCCGGCCCGACCCCTGAATCTGCAGAAATTGCAGGTTCATCGGATCCGTCAGGTAGGCGACTACCGGGGCTTTAACGCCTTTGGATTCGATGGTTGCTGCATCGTCGTAGGGTTTGAGCACGCGACCTTCGAGGCGGCCGCGCAGGCGCTTGCCTTTCAATTCCGGATAGATGCTGTCGAGCGAGACAATGATCATGTCTTCGGGCACGCCATACACCGGCACGTTTGCCGTTACGGTTGGCGTCAGGCTGCCGGGGTACACCGGTTCGTAGTAGCCAGTGATCAGGCCATTGGGGTTGTCGTGCTCGGCGCGCAGGCCGTAGACATCGAGGTTCTGCTTGAGGAATGCGCGAATGGCATCAGCACTTTGCGGCACATTCGCCGCTGCAGCGCAGGTCGGGCCCCAGACTGCATCGGCTTTGAGTCGTGTGCAGGCGCTGCGCCACGAGCCGAAACCGGCGACCAGATCGCTGTCGGAGACCGCTGGCAAGGCTTCCCAGGTTGCGCTGGAATAGGTGGCCAGCGCGTGGGTTTTCGGTTCGGCTTTGTCACCGCCGGTGCAGCCGGCGAGGGCGGCCAGGATTGGCAGGCTGACGAGAAGCGGGTGACGCCAGGCCGTGAAGCGGCTGTTCATGGAGTGATTCCTGTGCCGGTTGGCCGAGTGCTCCATGCGCTCGAACAACCCGTATTTTAAATAGGGCTATTGGTGTTTGGCGGTGAGCCGACGATACTGGCCGCCGATTTCCGCGACCTGAAGCCACCATGACTCTGAAACGAATTGCTGTTGTATTGCTGGCCTGTCTGAGCTTGTCCGCCTGTGGCGGCGTCGACCCGAATTCGCCGCTGGGCCAGCGCAAGGCCATCTTCAAACAGATGCTCAAGACCAGCGAAGACCTCGGCGGCATGTTGCGTGGGCGCATTGCGTTCGACGGGCCGAAATTTGCCGAGGGTGCGGTCAGACTCGATGAGTTGTCCCACGAGCCTTGGAAGCATTTTCCGCAGGTGCGCGAAGAAGATCACACCAGCGCCAAGGACGATGTCTGGCAGAAACAGGCACGTTTCCAGGAGCTGGCCCGCGCTCTTGAAGCGGCTACCGGCGAACTGGTAGCCGCCAGCCAGGTTCAGCCCTACAAGGCCAGCAATCTCGGACCGGCAGTGCAGAAAGTCGAGGATGCCTGCAGTGCTTGCCATAAAGAGTTTCGGGATCATTGATTCCTGAACCTGCTGAGTACCTTGTGGCAAGCTCCCTCGCCACAGGGAATCGGCAGATTACTTGTCGATCTCGTCCAGCGCTTCCTGCAGTTCCTTGCGCGATTCGGCGAGCTTCTCCTTGCGCTTGTTGATCTTCTCCGGATCGCCTTTTTTCATGGCCTTGTCGAGGTCTGCCTGACGCTGGCTGACTTCATGCTTGGCCTCAAGCACCTTGTTCTCACGCTCTTTCTTCAGGCCGGCGTCGGTGCAGTGCTCGGTCACTTCGCGCAGTGCGGTTTCCAGACCTGCCTGCTGCTCCATGTTGCCGCGGGATTTGGCCTGTTCGATCTGATTGATGATGCCCTGCTTCTTGGCAGCGCAGCCGGTCAGGCCCGGGCCGTCTTCTTCGGCCATGACCGGGGCGGCCATGACGCCGCAAAGAGTAAGCAGGGCGAGCGGTGCGAGAAATTTCATAAAAGCTCCATGTGCAAAGGCAATCGGGGTAGGAGGGCACTGCGCTGTTGGAGCGTCTGCCCGGCCATTGGGTTCCCGCCTGGCGGGGATTGCATGTTCAGAAACCGTCGATTCCGGCGGCTTTCAAGGTGTCGCTCAAAGCCAGTACCTGCGGGTCGCGAAAGAATGCGCTCAGTTGCGCCGCGCGACCCGGGCCGATGCCGGCTTCTGCCTGCCATTGTTCAGTGTCGCGTTGTGCCAGGGCCTGCCATGAATCGGCCAGTTGTGCCTTTCCGGTCGGCGGCATGCCCAGGGCTTTCAACCAATGAGCGAACGGCTGTTGCCGCGCGCCCCGAAAACTTTCGATCAGACGTGCGCTGCTGCGCTCGCCGAGGCCGGCAATGTTAGCAAGCTCTGAGGCATCGAGGGTCAGCCAATCCAGCAGGTGTTTCAGACGGCCTGTTTCCAAAAGTTTCTCCCAGGTGCCACGCCCGACATGTTGCATGGCCAGGCCCTGCTTGCCGCTCAGCCAGGTCAGACGCGCGAGAAACTGGCTTTCACAGCCGGGCGTCGGTTGCCAGCAGCTCAGGGCGTGGTAGTCGCTGGCGTTGGGGGTGTCGATGTCTGGCCGTTCGCTGGTACGTAACACGACACTGTCCAGGCGTGGAATGGTCAGCCCGGCCAGACTGAGAGCCACCTGGTCGCCGGGGCGAATGTCGAGGGTTTGCCAGCGCTTGAGCGAGCTGACACTGACCCGTTTGATCTCGCGGTCATCGAGTCTCACCGGCAGCAGTTCCAGCACTGGGGTGATGCGCCCGGTGCGGCCGATCTTGAAATTCACCTTGCGCACTTCCGCCAATGCCTGGGCGAGCGGGTATTTCCAGGCCACCGCCCAGTAAGGTGCCTTGGCCTGCCAGCGTTCGGCGGGTGGCCGTTGACTCTGGCGCAGCACTACGCCATCGCTGGCAAAGGGCAGCGGCGAGCGATACCAGTGCTCGCGCCATTTTTGCGCGTCTTCGAATCGGGTGATCGGCTGTGTGTAGGGCTCATTTGTGGCGAACCCCAATGCCTGAAGTCCGGACAATCTCTCTGGCAGCCGCACAGGGCCTTGCGGCCAGTCCCAAACGAACAGCCCGATCCCGGCGGCCTGTTCGGCATCGAGGGATTTGCGTCCCATAAGGCCGGCCACGGTGGCGCGGGCATTGACGCTGCCGGATCGCGCTTGCACGTGCGCCTGCAGCCGCCAGTAGAGTTCGCCCTGCACCAGCAGATCCCGTGGCTGGTTCAGGCGTTGCGGAATGGCAGCGATTCTACGCGCGGAAACTGTCCAGTCCTGACCGCTGACACCGTCACCTCGGCTGATGGCCTGCTGCAATATCCCCTGACGGTAGATCAGCGTGACGGCCACTCCATCGACCTTGGGCTGCACCCAGACGTTCTGGCGATCGCGCAGCCAGTCGGCGACGTCCGCAGCTTTGTGCAGCTTGTCAAGGCCGGTGTGGGCGATGGGATGGGGGATCGTGCCGGCCGCTGTGCGCAACGGCTGCGGTGATGCGGGTTGGTTGAAGCAGGCTTGCCATTCATTCAGCCGCAGCAGGGACTGGTCATAGAGTTCGTCGGTGATCAATGAACGGCCTTCGCGGTGATAGGCGTCGTCCCATTGGTCGATCCGGTTTTGCAGGGTAGTGATTTCGCGTTGGGCTTGGGGTAAGGGCCAGTCGGGGCAGTTGGCTTGGCTGACGAGGGTGATGAGTGCCAGCAGGAAGGCCAGCAACAGGCGCAGTGTGAAAAACATCGTTGAGCGTCCTTGCTCGGGGGTGATGCTTGAAGGGTAGGTGAGGATCTGAAGATCGTTGCGCGGTTTTTTTGCGAACTGTTTCCGGGCTGGAGCGTGGTGGCGTCGGGTAGGGCCCTTTCGCGAGCAGGCTCGCTCCCACAGAGATCTCAAAAATCCGTCAGGCATGAAAAAGCCCCGCACGGCGCGAACCGTGCGGGGCTTTCATGCAGTCAGGGTCTTACAGGCCAGCGGCAGAACGCAGGGCGTCGGCGCGGTCGGTTTTTTCCCAGGTGAACGTGGTGAAGCTGTCTTCGCCAACGGTCTTGGTCTGCGGAGCACGACCGAAGTGGCCGTAGGCTGCGGTTTCCTGGTACATCGGGTGCAGCAGGTCGAGCATGGTGGTGATCGCGTATGGACGCAGGTCGAACACTTCACGCACCAGTTTGATGATCTTGTCATCGCTGATCTTGCCGGTGCCGAAGGTGTTCAGCGATATCGACGTAGGCTGGGCCACACCGATCGCGTAGGACACCTGGATCTCGCAACGCTCGGCCAGGCCGGCCGCAACGATGTTCTTGGCCACGTAACGGCCAGCGTAGGCAGCCGAACGGTCAACCTTCGATGGATCCTTGCCGGAGAACGCGCCGCCGCCGTGACGGGCCATGCCGCCGTAGCTGTCGACGATGATCTTGCGACCGGTCAGACCGCAGTCACCTACCGGGCCGCCAATGATGAACTGGCCGGTCGGGTTGATGTGGAACTGGGTGTCCTTGCTCAGCAGTTCGGCAGGCAGCACGTGCTTGACGATCAGCTCCATCACGCCTTCGCGCAGGTCTTTGTAAGACACTTCCGGGTTGTGCTGGGTCGACAGGACAACGGCGTCGATGCCGACAACCTTGCCGCCTTCGTAACGGCAGGTCACTTGCGACTTGGCGTCCGGACGCAGCCAGGGCAGCAGGCCCGATTTGCGCGCTTCGGCCTGACGCTGCACCAACTGGTGCGAGAAAGTGATCGGCGCTGGCATCAAAACGTCGGTTTCGTTACTGGCGTAGCCGAACATCAGGCCCTGGTCGCCGGCGCCCTGATCTTCAGGCTTGGCACGGTCAACACCCTGGTTGATGTCGGGGGACTGCTTGCCGATGATGTTCATCACGCCGCAGGTCGCGCCGTCGAAGCCGACTTCGGAGCTGGTGTAGCCGATGTCGCAAATCACGTCACGAACGATCTGCTCCAGGTCGACCCAGGCGCTGGTGGTCACTTCACCGGCAACGATGGCCACGCCGGTCTTGACCAGGGTTTCCACGGCCACGCGAGCGTGTTTGTCCTGGGCAATAATGGCGTCCAGCACCGCATCGGAAATCTGGTCGGCGATTTTGTCCGGATGTCCTTCAGACACGGACTCGGAGGTGAAGAGGGAGTATTCGCTCATCTCGATGTTTTCCTGAATTTACCGATGGTGAGTGTCGCCAGCCGGTCGCTGAAAGTGGCGGACCTGGATCTGGAAACCATTACGTAAGCCTACATAGAGGCTTTCCCCGGGAACGAGTCCCGCAGCGGTGGCCCAACGGGCCAGATCGTCCTGTTCAAACCCCAACCAGAGATCACCGCAGGCCTCCCTGGCCCAACTCTGGTTGTGGCTACATAACTCTGTCACGAGCAGGCTACCGCCCGGTTGCAGCAGGTCAGCCATGTGCCTGAGCGCATCGGCCGGGGCGGCGAAATGGTGCAGGACCATGTTCAACACCACGCAATCGGCCATAAGGCTCGTGCCGTTCAATGCATCGGCCAATTGCAGGCTGACGTTAGCCAGCTGTTCACGTTCGCACACCTGACGCGCCAGTTCGAGCATCGCCGGGCTGTTGTCCAGCGCGGTTACGGTGCCGAAGCGTCGGGCCAGTTCCGGCAGAAAAGCACCATCGCCGGGGCCGACTTCAATGGCCGTGGCTGCACCATCGAAGTTCAGTTTGTCGAGCAGGGCCAGCACGCTGTCACGGTACTGCGGCAGGCCTGCGATCAAGTCTTGCTGGGCACGGAATTTTTCCGCCACCCGGGCGAAGAAGTCCTGACTGGCAGCGGCACGCTGGCCGTGAACCTGTTCGATGCGCGCTTGCACCTCGTCAGGCAGATCCAGATTGTCGACTTCTTCTAACAGCGCCGCGTGCAGCTTGCCGCCGAGCAAATCGCTGTGGGGCAGGGCGCGACGATAGAAAATCGCATTCCCTTCACGGCGTGTCGCCACCAGATCGGCTTGTGCCAGCACCTTGAGGTGATGGCTCATACCCGACTGGCCGATGCCGAAAATCTGCGCCAGCTCCAGCACGCCGAACGAATCGTTGGCCAGCGCGCGCAAGACATTCAGCCGCAGCGGATCACCGCCGGCCTTGCACAGGGCCGCCAGCTCGTCGCAATCGTCATGGCGAATGGAAGGCACGCGTAGGTTCATAGGGCTGGCAGTCTAGAGACGGGGGCAAAGCATCGCAAGGTCAATATCAAAAAGTTTTGATATTGCTCGATAAATGGCACTTCTCAGCGGACGGCAGTCTCTACAAACGAATAGCGGAAAGGTTTCACCAAGCGAAACCCGCGCTATCGATTGGAAAAACGCCCGCGGATGACTATCTGTCATTGCCCCGAGGCGCATGGGTGAGGGAAAATGCCCTCCTTTTTTCCGTTTCAGTCTATTCACACCCAGGAGATCAGCGATGCCTAGCCGTCGTGAGCGTGCCAACGCCATTCGTGCCCTCAGCATGGATGCCGTGCAAAAAGCCAACAGCGGCCATCCCGGTGCCCCTATGGGTATGGCAGATATTGCCGAAGTGCTGTGGCGCGACTACCTCAAGCACAACCCGAGCAACCCGTCTTTCGCCGACCGTGACCGCTTCGTGCTGTCCAACGGCCACGGCTCGATGTTGATCTACTCGCTGCTGCACCTGACCGGTTACGACCTGTCGATCGACGACCTCAAGCAATTCCGTCAACTGCACAGCCGCACTCCAGGCCACCCGGAATTCGGTTACACCCCGGGCGTCGAAACCACCACCGGCCCGCTGGGTCAGGGTCTGGCCAACGCCGTCGGTTTCGCCTTGGCTGAGAAAGTCATGGGCGCGCAGTTCAACCGTCCAGGCCACAACATCGTTGACCACCACACCTACGTGTTCCTCGGTGATGGCTGCATGATGGAAGGCATTTCCCACGAAGTCGCTTCCCTGGCTGGCACGCTGGGCCTGGGCAAGCTGATCGCCTTCTACGATGACAACGGCATCTCCATCGACGGCGAAGTCGAAGGCTGGTTCACCGATGACACGCCGAAGCGTTTCGAAGCCTACAACTGGCAGGTGATCCGCAACGTCGACGGCCACGATCCGGAAGAGATCAAGACCGCAATCGAAACCGCACGCAAGAGCGCGCAGCCGACGCTGATCTGCTGCAAGACCACCATCGGTTTCGGTTCGCCGAACAAGCAGGGCAAGGAAGATTGCCACGGCGCCCCACTGGGTGACGCGGAAATCGCCCTGACCCGTCAGGCGCTGAACTGGAACTACGGCCCGTTCGAAATCCCGGCCGAGATCTATGCCGAGTGGGACGCCAAGGAAGCTGGCCGCGCGGTGGAAGCCGAGTGGGATCAGCGTTTCGCCGCCTACTCCGCTGCGTTCCCGACTGAAGCCAACGAGCTGATCCGTCGTCTGAGCGGCGAATTGCCGGCCGACTTCTCGGAAAAAGCCTCGGCCTATATTGCCGAAGTCGCGGCCAAGGGCGAGACCATCGCCAGCCGCAAAGCCAGCCAGAACACCCTGAACGCCTTTGGTCCGCTGCTGCCGGAACTGCTTGGCGGCTCGGCTGACCTCGCCGGTTCCAACCTGACCCTGTGGAAAGGCTGCAAGGGCGTCAACGCTGAAGACGCCAGCGGCAACTACATGTACTACGGCGTGCGCGAATTCGGCATGACCGCGATCATGAACGGCGTCACCCTGCACGGCGGTCTGGTGCCTTACGGCGCGACCTTCCTGATGTTCATGGAATACGCGCGCAACGCCGTACGCATGTCGGCATTGATGAAAAAGCGCGTGATTCACGTCTACACCCACGACTCCATCGGTCTGGGCGAAGACGGCCCGACCCACCAGCCGATCGAGCAACTGACCAGCCTGCGCAGCACGCCGAACCTCGACACCTGGCGTCCAGCCGACGCCGTGGAATCGGCGGTGGCCTGGAAAAACGCTCTGGAGCGCAAGGACGGCCCGTCGGCGCTGATCTTCTCGCGGCAGAACCTGCAGCATCAGGAACGCGATGCTGACCAGATCGCCAACATCAGCCGTGGTGGTTATGTGCTCAAGGACTGCGCAGGCGAGCCTGAGCTGATCCTGATCGCCACCGGTTCGGAAGTGGGTCTGGCCGTTCAGGCCTTCGACAAACTGACCGAGCAGGGCCGCAAGGTCCGCGTGGTTTCCATGCCTTGCACCAGCGCTTTCGATGCACAGGATGCGGAGTACAAGCAGTCGGTTCTGCCGCTGCAAGTCAGCGCGCGTATCGCCATCGAAGCGGCCCACGCCGACTTCTGGTTCAAGTACGTGGGTCTGGAAGGTCGCGTGATCGGCATGACCACCTACGGTGAGTCGGCGCCGGCTTCGGCATTGTTCGAAGAGTTCGGCTTTACCCTGGAAAACATCCTGGGTCAGGCTGAAGAGCTGCTGGAGGACTAAGCAGTACGAATGCGGTGGCCCTGGCCGCCGCGTTCCCCTGTAGGAGCTGCCGAAGGCTGCGATCTTTTGATCTTGATCTTAAAAACAAGATCAAGACATCGCAGCCTCGTTTCACTCGTCAGCTCCTACAGGGGTTGTGTTGTTAGCGAATTCTATCGAGAACCCCATGCCTCAACCGCGTCCTTACAAAGTTGCACTCAACGGCTACGGCCGCATTGGTCGTTGCGTCTTGCGGGCGTTGTTCGAGCGCGGCGCGAAGGCCGGGTTTGAAATTGTCGCGATCAACGATCTGGCCGATATGGCCAGCATCGAATACCTGACACGCTTCGACTCCACCCACGGCCGTTTCCCCGGCGAAGTGCGGGTCGAGGGCGATTGTCTGCATATCAATGGCGACTGCGTGAAGGTCCTGCGCAGTGCCACCCCGGAAGGCATCGATTGGGCGTCGCTGGGCGTCGATCTGGTGCTGGAGTGCTCCGGCGCTTACCACACCCGTGCTGACGGTCAGCGTTTTCTCGACGCCGGCGCGCCGCGCGTGCTGTTCTCGCAGCCGATGGCCAGCGAGGCGGATGTCGACGCCACCATCGTCTACGGCGTCAATCAGGACTGCCTGACGGGCGACGAACTGCTGGTGTCCAACGCCTCCTGCACCACCAACTGCGGCGTGCCGCTGCTGCGCCTGCTCGATCAGGCGATCGGTCTGGATTACGTGTCGATCACCACGATCCACTCGGCGATGAACGATCAGCCGGTGATCGACGCCTATCACCACGAAGACCTGCGCCGCACCCGTTCGGCGTTCCAGTCGGTGATCCCGGTGTCCACTGGTCTGGCACGCGGTATCGAGCGCCTGCTGCCGGAACTTGCCGGACGAATTCAGGCCAAAGCCGTGCGCGTGCCGACAGTCAACGTGTCCTGCCTCGACATCACGATGCAGACCGCCACCGCGACTGACGCCAACGAGGTCAACCGGATCCTGCGCGAAGCCGCCACCAGCGGCCCGCTCAAAGGCCTTCTGGCCTACACCGAGTTGCCGCACGCCAGCTGTGATTTCAACCATGACCCACATTCGGCCATCGTCGATGCCAGTCAGACCCGTGTTTCCGGCCCCAAACTGGTGAACATCCTGGCCTGGTTCGACAACGAGTGGGGTTTTGCCAACCGAATGCTGGACGTTGCAGATCACTATCTGCAAACAGCAACTTCAAAAAAACCGTAGGAAGTGCGACCCATGACCGTGTTGAAGATGTCCGACCTCGATCTGCAAGGTAAGCGCGTATTGATCCGCGAAGACCTCAACGTCCCCGTCAAGGACGGTGTTGTCACCAGCGACGCGCGCATCCTGGCTTCGCTGCCGACCATCAAGCTGGCCCTGGAAAAAGGCGCGGCAGTGATGGTCTGCTCGCACCTGGGCCGTCCTACCGAAGGCGAATTCTCTGCCGAAAACAGCCTGAAACCTGTCGCCGACTACCTGAGCAAGGCGCTCGGCCGCGAAGTGCCGCTGGTGGCTGATTACCTCGGTGGCGTCGAGGTCAAGGCGGGCGACATCGTGCTGTTCGAAAACGTGCGCTTCAACAAGGGCGAGAAAAAGAACGCCGACGAGCTGGCCCAGCAATACGCGGCCCTGTGCGACGTGTTCGTGATGGACGCTTTCGGTACCGCTCACCGCGCCGAAGGTTCGACCCATGGTGTAGCCAAGTTTGCCAAAGTCGCTGCCGCTGGCCCGTTGCTGGCCGCTGAGCTGGACGCACTGGGCAAAGCTCTTGGCGCACCGGCCAAGCCAATGGCGGCGATCGTTGCCGGCTCCAAGGTGTCGACCAAACTCGATGTGCTGAACAGCCTGAGCCAGATCTGCGATCAACTGATCGTCGGCGGCGGCATCGCCAACACCTTCCTCGCGGCGGCCGGTCACCCGGTCGGCAAGTCGCTGTACGAACCGGACCTGCTCGACACCGCCCGTGAAATCGCTGCCAAAGTCAGCGTGCCGCTGCCGGTTGACGTTGTGGTCGCGAAAGAATTTGCGGAAAGCGCTGAAGCGACTGTGAAACTGATCGCCGACGTTGCGGCTGACGACATGATTCTCGACATCGGCCCGCAAACCGCGGCCAACTTCGCCGAGCTGCTGAAATCGTCGAAAACCATTCTGTGGAACGGTCCGGTTGGCGTGTTCGAGTTCGATCAGTTCGGCAACGGCACCAAAGTGCTGGCCCAGGCCATCGCCGAGAGCTCGGCATTCTCGATTGCTGGCGGCGGCGACACCCTGGCGGCGATCGATAAATATGGCGTGGCTGAACAAATCTCCTACATTTCCACCGGTGGTGGCGCGTTCCTCGAATTCGTCGAGGGCAAGGTGCTGCCAGCCGTTGAAGTCCTGGAAAGCCGGGCCAAGGCCTGAGGCCGCCCGTTTGGCCAGGCAAAGGAGTGTTTTCATGGTCAAGTCGTTAGCGCTGTTGTTGCTGAGCGGTACGCTGGCGGCCTGCGGGAGTACCCCGAAGGCCGACGCGACGCCAGCACCGAGCGAGCCGCAGAAGGGCTGTTATCAGGCCGACTGGCAGGCCGAAACCAACCCGGTGCTGAACAAGCGCTCGGGTCCGGACGGCCTGGACAAATACGAGACGCAAACCCCGGTCAAGGAACATGGTTGTCCTTGACGGGTCTGACTCTTTAACTCAGGGCTGGCGGCGAGCGTCGCCAGTCGAGGAACACGGATGAAAGGCTTGATCGCCGTTGCGGCGTTGGCATTGTTGGGCGGTTGCGCGCAGTTGAACCTGTTTCAGTCGTCCGCCCCGGCAGACAACTGGACGACCTGGACCTGCGACAGCCAGGCCAAGGTGTTGTGGCGTTACGCCGATGCCGGCCAGCAGGAAGTCGACGTGCGCCTCGGTGGCGGTGATCAGGTCTATCGCCTGAAAGAAGAGCCGGGCGCCTCGGGCACGCTGTATAGCGATGGCATGCTGGCGTTTCACGTCAAGGGTGAAGAAGGCCTGGTGTACTGGGTCGCTACCAATGACCTGATTGGCCGTGGATGCAAAGCCGAGTAATTGCAACACCGCAGGCCCATTGTGGGAGTGAGCCTGCTCGCGATAGCGGTATGACAGTCGCTGCAATATTGACTGCAAGATAGCTATCGCGAGCAGGCTCACTCCTACAGGGGATCTGTGTAGCTCTCAGGATTTTGCTTTATCGAATCACCAGACCGGGCCTCAACCCCCGATCTGCATTAACTTGAATAGCCGCCGCCGCTTCGGCAGGCTGGCACGATCAACGACCCTCAACCGGGAGAGACACACACAATGGCACTTATCAGCATGCGCCAGATGCTGGACCACGCAGCCGAGTTCGGCTACGGCGTTCCAGCTTTCAACGTCAACAACCTTGAGCAGATGCGCGCCATCATGGAAGCCGCTGACAAGACTGACTCCCCGGTGATCGTCCAGGCTTCGGCCGGCGCCCGCAAATACGCCGGCGCGCCATTCCTGCGTCACTTGATCCTGGCCGCGATCGAAGAATTCCCGCACATCCCGGTGTGCATGCACCAGGACCACGGTACCAGCCCTGACGTCTGCCAGCGTTCGATTCAACTGGGCTTCAGCTCGGTAATGATGGACGGCTCGCTGGGCGAAGACGGCAAGACCCCGACCGACTACGACTACAACGTCCGCGTCACCCAACAAACCGTGGCCATGGCTCACGCCTGCGGCGTTTCGGTAGAGGGCGAGCTGGGTTGCCTGGGTTCGCTGGAAACCGGCATGGCCGGTGAAGAAGACGGCATCGGCGCCGAAGGCGTTCTGGATCACAGCCAAATGCTGACCGACCCGGAAGAAGCCGCTGACTTCGTCAAGCGCACCCAGGTCGATGCCCTGGCCATCGCCATCGGCACCAGCCACGGCGCCTACAAGTTCACCAAGCCACCGACCGGTGATGTGCTGGCGATCGATCGCATCAAGGAAATCCACAAGCGCATCCCTAACACTCACCTGGTGATGCACGGTTCGTCCTCCGTGCCACAAGAGTGGCTGGCGATCATCAACCAGTACGGCGGCGACATCAAAGAAACCTACGGCGTACCGGTTGAAGAAATCGTCGAAGGCATCAAGCACGGCGTGCGCAAGGTCAACATCGACACCGACCTGCGTCTGGCATCCACTGGCGCCATGCGTCGCCTGATGGCCACCAACCCGAGCGAATTCGACCCACGTAAATTCTTCGGCGCCACCGTGACTGCAATGCGTGACGTGTGTATCGCACGTTATGAAGCATTTGGTACTGCGGGTAATGCTTCGAAGATCAAACCGATCTCGCTGGAAGCGATGTACCAGCGTTATCTGAAGGGTGAGTTGAACGCTAAGGTCAACTGAGCCTGAGTGTTGAGCTGATTTAAAAGAAACCCGCCGAGAGGCGGGTTTTTTGTGGGCGTAATTAACAAATATTTCCGCTACCTCTTCAAGCGTGGGCATCACTGCTGGATTAACGTCGAACTCGCAATCCAGAGCGGCAATAACACGTGCATAGGCGTTCAAATTCCTGACTAACAGATGCTTGTGCACCAAGCTTGAAACCAAGGGCTACTAAAGCCGATTACTGGATATCAGTGACGCGAATCAAGTTCCCGATGGCCCGCCAGGCGCACTAGCCGGCGGATTCTGGCGTACCCGTAGGCAACGACTCAAGCTGTTGTAGGCATCCGGAGGTAACCGCCGACAGATCTAAACAACGCTGTTTTAAAGGTAGGAGCTGCCGAAGGCGGCGATCTTTTGACTTTGATTCCGGCGTTCCCAAGAGGCGCCAAACATCAAGATCAAAAGATCGCAGCCTTCGGCAGCTCTTACAAGGGATTGCGATGTCGAAATGGGTTACTTGTCGTGATCAATATCCAGTTTGGTAAACGTCACCTGCCCACCCTCACTGGTATACCCGGTGTTGTCCTGCACATAAACCCCAGCCTTGAAGTACAACGGCTTGTCCCGCCAGGTCGCGCTGATCTGTGAATCCCACTGATACCCCGCCGCACTCACGCCCAGCGCACCGCCGGGGCTGAGGTGGATGAGGTAGTTGAATTCGCGATCGAGCTTGACGCCGGTGGCGAGGGTGATGACGCGGCTTTCTTCGTCATCGGGGCGCATGCGCACTTTGATGACCAGGTTGCCCGTTTCGGTCTTTGTCTTGTACTGATACTCAAGTTTGAGCATCGGCTTCTGGCTTTCATAAGCGTGAATCTGACCAATAACGATCTTGCCCGAACTGGGCACCTTGTTCACGGCGAGGGTTGCACGCAGCAGGTTGTCCGCGTCCGGGTAATACCAGTTGCGCAGGGTGCCGTTGCTGAAGGTCTCGCGCAGTTCGGTGCGCGGGTAGACGGCGTTTTCGGTTTTTGACCCGGTAACCGGGGACCAGAAAAACAAGGTTCCGGTGTCGGAATGGAAGTATTGATCCTTGAAGCCTTTCACCAGTTTTTCGGTTTCGACGGTGTACGGCGGGCTGCCAACGGGAACGCTGAGATTCCAGGTTGCGAGATCGATCATGTCGGTTCTTCCACTCGATTCATCCTGAACGCGGGTGCCAGAAGCTCTAGCCCGCGCCTTTTCGGGGCGCCTTTATAATCGTAGCGGCTATTTTTGTTAATGCCCGTCCGGCAGTTGATTGGCGTCAACATCCTGTCGAAATGCCATCCTGCCCGGTTTTCGGGGGCTGTAGCGGCGACCGTTAGTCGGCTCGATGGAACATTGGCCAAATGATGGCGTGGCGGCTGCTTCTGCTTTGTGGCTTCCGCGACTAGAGTGAAGGCTCAGTACGTCTATGGTTTTGCCGGCAACCGGTCCCGATAAGAGAAGCAGCATGGAATGCGCGCAACCCCAGCCAGGTGAAGGCAACTCGGTCCTTTTGATCGTCGATGATTACCCCGAAAATCTGATCAGCATGCGCGCGTTGTTGCAGCGTCAGGATTGGCATGTGATGACCGCCGCCTCCGGTTTCGAGGCGCTCAATCTTTTGCTCGAACACGACATCGACCTGGTCCTGCTCGATGTGCAGATGCCCGGCATGGACGGTTTTGAGGTCGCACGGCTCATGCGCGGCAGCCAGCGCACGCGGTTGACGCCGATCATTTTCCTCACCGCCAACGAGCAATCCCAAGACGCCGTGATCAAGGGCTATGCCAGCGGCGCCGTGGATTACCTGTTCAAACCGTTCGATCCGCAAATCCTCAAGCCCAAGGTTCAGGCACTGCTTGAACACCAGCGCAATCGCCGTGCCCTGCAACGCCTCAGTCATGATCTGGAAGTGGCGCGCGCCTTCAATGCCTCGGTGCTGGATAACGCCGCCGAAGGCATTCTGGTGTTGAGCGAGGACGGCGTGATTCGCTTTGCCAACCCGGCGATTTCGCGGCTGCTCAACGCGCCGGTCAAGGAGCTTGAGGGCAAGGAGTTTCTCGACTTCCTGCAGAAGCCGCACATTCCGCTGTGGGCCGATTCCGAGTTTTACGCCGGCTACCAGCGCGGCGAAACACTACGCCTGCACGATGCGTTGCTGCGCACTGCGCCCGGACAGCAAGTGCCGGTGGCATTGTCCTGCGCGCCGCTATCCTCGGAGCAGCACGCAATGGTGGTGACCGTGCTGGACATGTCGGTGGTGCGTCACTTGCACCAGCAACTGGAATTCCAGGCAGTGACCGACCCTCTGACCGGCCTGCTCAACCGGCGGGGTTTCTACCAGACCGTGGAAAACCTGCTGTTGCGCGGCGAACGCAGCGACAGTAGCTGGGTGTTGCTCTACCTCGATCTCGACGGCTTCAAGCGGGTCAACGATTCCCTCGGCCATGATGCCGGCGACCGCGTGTTGCGCTGGGTTTCCGAACAGTTGAAGGCGTGCCTGCGGCCGTTCGATATCCTGGCGCGCATGGGCGGCGATGAGTTCACTGCGCTGCTGGATCTTGAATTCCCCGAGCAAGCGGCGAAGATTGCCGAGAAGCTCATCGAGCGGGTGTCGGTCTGTCAGCAGATCGAAGGTCTGGATATTGTCCTTGGCGCCAGCATCGGCATCGCCACCTATCCCGACTGCGGCCGCAACCTCGACGGTTTGCTGCGCGCCTCGGACATTGCCATGTACGAAGCCAAGCGGGCCGGGCGTCAGCAATATCGCTTTTATGATCATGAGATGAACGGCCGCGCACGCTCGCGCCTGATGCTGGAAGACAGCGTGCGCGAGGCCATCGAAAACCGCGATTTCAATCTGGTCTATCAGCCGCAGGTGGCGATCGGTAGCGGGCAGACTCGGGGGTTCGAAGCGTTGCTGCGCTGGCAGCATCCGAGCGTCGGCGATGTGCCGCCGGGACTGTTTCTGCCGTTGCTGGAAGAAGCGCGGTTGATCAGCCGCCTCGGCAGCTGGATCTATCACCGTGGCGCCGGCCAGCGCAAAGCCTGGGAAGCGCTGTTCGCCGAGGATCTGGTGCTCGGCGTGAGCCTGAGCAACACCCAGTTCGGCTTGCCGAATCTGGTCACCGAGTTGCGTCAGGTCATGGAGCGCCATGGGCTGCAGCCACGGCAACTGGAAGTCGAGGTCACCGAGGAAGCGTTGATGCAAAACCCGGACGAGACGCGCAAGCAACTGCGGCTGCTGCGTCATCTCGGGGTGCGCGTGGCGCTGGATGATTTCGGTTCCGGATCATGCTCGCTGGCGCATCTGCGTGATCTGGAGCTGGACACGCTGAAGCTCGACCGCCACCTCATCGCGCGCCTGCCGGACTCGCCGCGGGATGCTGCGCTGGTGCGCATGGTCATCGACCTGTGCAAGCAATACGGCCTGCTGGTGATCGCCGAAGGGGTGGAAACCGTCGAGCAATACCGGTGGCTGCAAGCCCATGGCTGCGAGTACGTGCAAGGTTTCCTGGTGGCGCGACCCTTGGTCGCCGAGGACGCGGCCCGCTTTGCCGAGCCGTTCGACTGGAGCGCGCTGGCCGGTTGAATTCGCTACACTGGCGCACCTTTTTCCGAGCCGTGCTGCCCGTCCATGACTGTCTTGAAGTACCTCCAGGCCTATCCCGAGCGTTTACAGGATCAGGTGCGCCAACTGATCGCCGAGGGGCGGCTGGGTGATTACCTGGATCAGCGCTACTCGGGACGCCATGACGTGCAGAGCGACAAGGCGTTGTACAGCTACGCGCTGGATCTCAAACAGCAGTACATGCGCAACGCGCCGGCCATCGACAAGGTGCTGTTCGACAATCGCCTCGACCTGACCCACCGCGCCCTCGGTCTGCACACCACGGTCTCGCGGGTGCAGGGCGGCAAGCTCAAGGCCAACAAGGAAATCCGCATCGCCTCGCTGTTCAAGGACGCCGCGCCGGACTTTCTGAAGATGATCGTGGTGCACGAGCTGGCGCACTTCAAGGAATCGGACCACAACAAGGCGTTCTATAAACTGTGCGAGCACATGCTGCCGGGGTATCACCAGATCGAATTCGATCTGCGCGTGTACCTGACGTGGCGGGATATGCAATAAAAATCAAAAGATCGCAGCCTCCGGCAGCTTCTACAGTTGGAATGCGATCTTTTGCAGGCTGCCGAAGGCTGCGATCTTCTAACGATGGGAGTGTTTGGATGGACGTCAGCAAGACCAAAAGCAGTTTCTACCGCCGTCTCTACGTGGCCTATCTGATCGACAGCGGTCTGGCGCCCAGCGTGCCGGCGCTGACCGAAGTCACCGGCATGCCCCGCCGCACGGCGCAGGACACCATCGCCGCGCTGGCCGATCTGGATATCATCTGTGAATTCGAGCAGGAAGAGGGCGCGCGCAACCATGCCGGACGCTATCGGATTCGCGAGTGGGGGGCGATTGATCGCGGGTGGATCGAGCGCAATTTGCGGCAGATCAAGGCGGTTCTTGAGTATCCTTGAAAAAGCCCCTCCCCCCAGCCCTCTCCCAGAGGGAGAGGAAGCCGATCGGGGGAAATTGTAGAATTTCACCGACGTGAGCGAATGCTGTTGAATCCATAATCGACACTGTTTCTCGGGTCGCCGCATGGCCCAAGACACCAAGGTCAGTCCCCTCTCCCTCTGGGAGAGGGTTAGGGTGAGGGGCTGTTCAGGCGCGACGCATCCCGATGTGAGGAATGCCATCCTCCAGATATTCTTCACCCGCCACGACAAACCCGTAGCGACCGTAATACCCCTGCAAATGCGCCTGCGCCGACAGATAGATCGGCACCTGCGGCCAGTGCTTCCCGGCCTGTTTCAGCGCCTGTTCCATCATCGCGTGGCCCAGCCCTTTACCGCGACCGGCAGGGGCGGTGATCACCCGGCCAATCACCACGTCACCACCCTGGGATTCCGGATCGAGCAGGCGCAGGTAAGCCATCAACTGATCGTCCTCCCAACCCATCAGATGGTAGGTATCGCCTTCCAGATCCTGGCCGTCGAGGTCCGGGTAGGCGCATTTCTGTTCGACCACGAACACGTCCGAGCGCAGTTTCAATAGCGCGTACAACTGCTCTTTGCCCAGATCGCTGTGATGTTTGCAGATCCACTCGATTGTCATCTTTCGATTCCTTGAATACGGCGCCCGATACTAAGCGCAGCGGCGCCGTATGTCTGTATGGCGCAACAGTCTGTGATAAAGGTCAAAATGCCATCATTCCTTTCTCGCGGCGCCTGGGACTTTGTGTAATCTGCTCAAGAGCACTGCGCACTGGCTCCCATGAGCTAATGTTCAATGCTTGGGTTTTGCCGGTAAGGGGCCTTGGATTTTGACGTGAAACCACGTCGGGCGGATGCCCGCTGAGGATGTTCAAGCATGCTGCGATTGCTTCAAGCCGTTGCTTTGATCGGACTGCTGTTGCTCGGCCAGGATGCTGCAGCGCAAAAGCTGCGGCTGGTGTTCGATAACTGGCCGCCGTTTACCGACGATGCGCTGATCAACGGTGGCCTGGCCACTGACATTGTCAGCACCGCACTGGCGCGCGCCGGTTATGCCAGCGGTTACGAGCAAGTGCCGTGGGCGCGGGCGTTGCTGGGGATTGGCGAAGGGCGTTACGACGTGCTGGTCAACGCCTGGTACAACGACGAGCGCACGCAGATCGGCCAGTTTTCCGGCGAGTACCTGATCAACCGCATTCGCTTCCTCAAGCGCAAGGATGCGCCCATCGACTACAGCAACCTCGAGCAACTGCACACCTACCCGATTGCGGTGGTGCGCGGGTATGCCTATTCCGCACCGTTCGATGCCGACACGGCGATGCAGAAAGTCCCTGTGCACAACTTCGCCATGGGCGTGCGCATGCTCTCGGCCGATCGGGTCAAGCTGACGCTGGAAGACGAATACGTGGCGAAGTATTACCTGGCGCGGGAATCGGCCAAGGTGCGCAATTCTGTGGAGTTTTTACCCAAGCCGCTGAGTGAGAACAGCCTGCACATATTGGTCAGCCTGAAGAATCCGCAACATGAGCAGATTGTCACAGGGTTTGATCGGGCGATTGCAGCGATGAAGGCTGACGGGACCTACGAGAAGTTATTGCGGCGGCATGGAATGTGAGGGCTGAGCTGGAATTTATTGTGGGGCTGATGGCCCTATCGCGAGCAGGCTCACTCCTACAGTTGGAATGCGTTCCCCTGTAGGAGTGAGCCTGCTC
>NZ_QETJ01000073.1:0-23500 GCF_003105095.1 Pseudomonas sp. NDM
TATGGTCGTACGCAATCCCCTGTGGGAGCGAGCCTGCTCGCGAAAGCGTTGTGCCATTCAACCCAATGGCTTGGCTGTAGCCGGGCCTATAAAACAATAAGAAAGGTGAACCCTATGCCAAGCGAATCCCCGGCCGGCGCTCCGGCGACCGGCTCCTCAGTCGACTTCGAAAAAGTCGGCTCCGACTATTTCCAACAACGCGAACTGAAACAAGGCGCCGCCGGCTGGGTCCTGCTCGTCGGCCTCGGCGTCGCCTATGTGATTTCCGGCGACTACGCCGGCTGGAACTTCGGCCTTGCCCAGGGTGGCTGGGGCGGCATGTTTCTCGCCACACTGCTGATGGCGACCATGTACCTGTGCATGTGCTTTTCCCTGGCCGAACTGTCCTCGATGATTCCTACTGCCGGCGGCGGCTACGGTTTCGCCCGCAGTGCGTTCGGGCCATGGGGCGGATTTCTCACCGGCACGGCGATCCTTATCGAATACGCCATCGCCCCCGCCGCCATCGCGGTGTTTATCGGTGCCTACTGCGAGTCGCTGTTCGGCATTGGCGGCTGGATGATCTATCTGGCGTTCTACATCATCTTCATCGCCATCCATATTTTCGGGGTCGGTGAAGCGCTCAAACTGATGTTCATCATCACCGCCGTCGCCGCGTTGGCGCTGGGGGTGTTTCTGGTGGCGATGGTGCCGCACTTCGACGTCGCCAATCTGCTCGACATCCCGGTGACCACTGCGGTCGGTGCCAGTCCGTTTCTGCCGTTCGGCTATGTCGGCGTCTGGGCGGCGATTCCCTATGCGATCTGGTTTTTCCTCGCTGTCGAAGGCGTACCGCTGGCCGCCGAAGAAACCAAAAATCCCAAGCGCGATCTGCCGCGTGGCCTGATCGGGGCAATGCTGGTGCTGCTGATGTTTGCCCTGCTGATTCTGATCGTCGGCCCCGGCGGCGCGGGCGCCAACTCGTTGCTGACCTCAGGCAACCCGCTGGTCGAGGCGCTGAGTAGAGCCTACGGCGGCTCGACCTGGATGGGCAGCTTCGTCAATCTTGTCGGTCTGGCCGGGCTGATCGCCAGTTTCTTCTCGATCATCTACGCCTACTCGCGGCAGATCTTCGCGCTGTCGCGGGCCGGTTACCTGCCGCGCAAACTGTCGCAGACCAACAAGAGCAAGGCGCCGGTGCTGGCGCTGGTGATTCCCGGCATCATCGGCTTCGGTCTGTCGCTGACCGGTCAGGGCGACTTGCTGATTCTGGTCGCGGTATTCGGCGCTACCATTTCCTATGTGCTGATGATGGCCGCGCACATCACCCTGCGCATCCGCCGCCCCAAAATGGACCGACCGTACCGTACGCCGGGCGGCATTTTCACCTCGGGTGTCGCGCTGGTGCTGGCCTGCCTCGCCGTGGTGGCGGGGTTCCTCGTCGATCCACGGGTGGTGATCGGCGCGGCGATCATCTATGGAGTGTTAATTGCTTACTTTGCTTTCTACAGTCGGCATCACTTGGTAGCAGGCACGCCGGAAGAAGAATTCGCGGCGATTCAAAAAGCTGAACAAGCCTTGCACTGATTGTCGAAAACCACGGCGCAGAGCTGTTCTGCGCCGTCACGGAGAACGCTGAATGGCCAGTTTTGCTCACACGGTCGGCGCGCAGACTTACCGCTTCGACAGCCTCAAAGACGTCATGGCCAAGGCCAGCCCGGCACGCTCGGGAGACTTCCTCGCCGAGATCGCGGCACTCAACGACGGCGAACGGGTGGCCGCGCAAATGACGCTGGCGGACATCCCGCTCACGCACTTTCTGCAGGAAGCGCTGATTCCTTACGAAGCCGATGAAGTCACCCGGCTGATCATCGACACCCACGACGCACAGGCCTTCGCCGTGGTCAGCCACCTCACCGTCGGCGGCTTTCGCGACTGGCTGCTCAGCGATGCCGCTGACGAAACCAGCCTGCGCGCCCTCGCCCCCGGCCTGACCCCGGAGATGGTCGCCGCCGTGTCGAAAATCATGCGCGTGCAGGACCTGGTGCTGGTGGCGCAGAAAATCCGTGTGGTGACGAAATTTCGCGGCACCCTCGGTTTGCGCGGGCGCTTGTCGACCCGCCTGCAACCCAACCACCCGACTGACGAGCCGTCCGGTATCGCCGCGAGCATTCTCGACGGTCTGCTCTACGGCAACGGCGATGCGATGATCGGCGTCAACCCGGCCACCGACAGCATCGCTTCGATCTGCGCGATGCTGGAGATGCTCGACGCGATCATCCAGCGCTACGACATCCCGACCCAGGCCTGCGTACTGACCCACGTCACCACCTCGATCGAGGCGATCAATCGTGGCGTGCCATTGGATCTGGTGTTCCAGTCGATTGCCGGCACCGAAGCCGCCAATGCCAGTTTCGGCATCAACCTCAACGTGTTGCAGGAAGGCTACGACGCCGGACTCAGTCTCAAGCGCGGCACCCTCGGGCAGAACCTGATGTATTTCGAAACCGGTCAGGGCAGCGCGCTGTCAGCCAATGCCCATCACGGCGTCGATCAACAGACCTGCGAGACGAGAGCCTACGCCGTGGCGCGACATTTCAAGCCGTTTTTGGTGAACACCGTCGTAGGATTTATCGGCCCGGAATATCTGTACAACGGCAAGCAGATCATCCGCGCCGGCCTCGAGGATCACTTCTGCGGCAAGTTGCTCGGCGTGCCGATGGGCTGCGACATCTGCTACACCAACCATGCCGAAGCCGATCAGGACGACATGGACACCCTGCTGACGTTGCTCGGCGTCGCCGGGATCAACTTCATCATGGGCATCCCCGGCTCCGACGACATCATGCTCAATTACCAGACCACTTCCTTTCACGACGCCTTGTACGCCCGCCAGACCCTGGGCCTCAAACCGGCGCCGGAGTTCGAGCAATGGCTGGCCAACATGGGCATCTTCACCCAGGCGGACGGCAAGGTTCGCTTCGGCAACAACCTGCCGCCGGCCTTCCGCCAGGCCTTGGCGCACTTGGGATGAGTCTTATGGAAAAACCACCGGTCGATCCGCAAAACCCCTGGCTGGAACTGCGTCGCCTGACCCCGGCGCGGATTGCCTTGGGCCGCACCGGCACCAGCCTGCCGACGCGGGCGCAGCTGGATTTTCAGTTTGCCCACGCACAGGCCCGTGATGCCGTGCATCTGGCCTTCGACCATGCCGAGATCAGCAGCCAGCTCAGCGAGCGCGGGCGGGAAGCCCTGCTGCTGCACAGCGCCGCGCCCGATCGTGACAGCTACCTGCAACGCCCGGATCTGGGACGCAAACTCAACGATGAATCGGCGCAAGCCTTACGCGATTACGCCAGCGCTCACCCGGGCGGCGTCGATCTGGTGATAGTCGTCGCGGATGGCCTGTCGGCGCTGGCGGTGCATCGGCACACGCTTCCATTTCTGACGCGGCTGGAAGAACAGATGAGCGGCGACGGCTGGTCCGTGGCCCCCGTGGTGCTGGTCGAACAGGGTCGCGTCGCCATCGGAGACGAGATCGGCCAGTTGCTCGGGGCGAAAATGCTGGTGATGCTGATCGGCGAGCGCCCGGGCCTGAGTTCGCCGGACAGTCTCGGGCTGTATTTCACCTACGCGCCGAAGGTCGGTCTGACCGACGCGTATCGCAATTGTATTTCCAATGTTCGTCTTGAAGGTTTGAGCTACGGCATGGCGGCGCATCGCTTGCTGTATCTGATGCGCGAAGCCTGCCGTCGGCAGCTATCGGGAGTCAATTTGAAGGACGAAGCCCAGCTTCATACATTGGAGACGGATGACACTGTCGACATGAAAGGTAATTTCCTGCTCGATCCGCCGCCAGCCTGAACCGTTTCCGCATTGCCATTCTGCGCTGCTTTCAGGCAGGATCGACGCACGGCCGCGCGGGTTTCCCATCGCCGTCAGAGCAGTTGAAGACAGCCACTTGAAGACGAGACCTATCATGCGGATTATTCAAGCGACCCTCGAACATCTGGATTTGCTGACTCCTTTGTTCGTCAAGTATCGCGAGTTCTACGGCTCCCTGCCTTACCCGGATTCCTCCCGGGCGTTTCTCGAAAAACGCCTGCGCCGCAAAGAGTCGGTGATCTATCTGGCCCTGGCCGACGATGACGACAGGAAACTCATGGGTTTCTGCCAGCTCTATCCGAGCTTCTCGTCGCTGTCGCTCAAACGCGTGTGGATTCTCAACGATATCTACGTCGCTGAAGACGCGCGCCGGCAACTGGTGGCCGACAACCTGATCCGCACCGCGAAGAAAATGGCCAAGGAAACCCAGGCCGTGCGCATGCGCGTCTCGACCAGCGCAGACAACGAAGTGGCGCAGAAAACCTACGAATCCATCGGCTTCAAGGAAGACACCGAGTTCAAGAACTACGTGCTGCCGATCAGCGACGAGCTCTGACCCCAAAAGATCGCAGCCTTCGGCAGCTCCTGCAGCGCGACGCGTTCCAATTGCAGGAGCTGCCGAAGGCTACGATCTTTTGCGGGCTGACAATTGTTCACACCACGACATTCCCCGCTACAAAACCGGCACGCTTTTCAGCGGTCAGACCGTATAATCCCGATCTTTCCGGCTTGTAAGAAAAACTACACCCCGCTGTAGGCTTACACGAAGTCATCCGCACAGGCCTGCCGAGTCGGGCCGTCATACAGGTGCCCCCATGGATTTCAACCCGCTCGACCTTATCCTGCATCTCGATGTGTACCTCGATTTGCTGGTGAACAACTATGGGCCATGGATCTACGCCATCCTGTTTCTGGTGATTTTCTGTGAAACCGGGTTGGTGGTGATGCCGTTCCTGCCGGGCGACTCGCTGCTGTTCATCGCCGGCGCGGTAGCGGCCGGCGGCGGCATGGATCCGGTGTTGCTTGGCGGCCTGCTGATGCTGGCGGCGATCATGGGCGACAGCACCAACTATGTGATCGGACGCACGGCTGGGGAGAAGTTGTTCAGCAACCCGAACTCGAAAATCTTCCGCCGCGATTACCTGCAAAAGACCCACGATTTCTACGACAAGCACGGCGGCAAGACCGTGACCATGGCGCGCTTCCTGCCGATCATCCGCACCTTCGCGCCGTTCGTGGCCGGTGTGGCGCGGATGCCGTACCCGCGGTTCTTCGGCTTCAGCGTGCTCGGCACCATCCTCTGGGTCGGCGGTCTGGTCACGCTCGGTTACTTCTTCGGCAACGTGCCGTTCATCAAGAAAAACCTCTCGCTGCTGGTGGTGGCCATCATCCTGCTGTCGCTGGTGCCGATGATCATCGGCGTGGTGCGCAGCCGTTTCGGCGGCACCAAAGTGCAATCACACTGATCCGATGTGGTCACTGAGCGCCTGGCGTCGCCGGCGCATCCTCGCCAGGCACCCGATTGCCGACGACCTGTGGCAACGGGTGCGCCATCAGCTCTCCTTTCTCGACGGCATCAGCGCTGCTGAAGACCAGTGGTTGCGCGAAGCCTGCGTGCTGTTTCTCGACGACAAACGCCTGACCGCCCTGCCCGGTGTCGAACTGCATCAGGAGCAACGCCTGCTGCTCGCCGCGCAAGCACAGTTGCCGCTGCTGCATCTCGGTGAACTGAACTGGTATCAGGGGTTTCACGAGATCGTGCTGTACCCGGACGACTTCCTCAGCCCGCAACGCCATCGCGATGCCAGCGGCGTCGAGCATGAGTGGGACGGCGAACACAGCGGTGAAGCCTGGCAGCAGGGGCCGGTGATTCTCGCCTGGCCCGGCGTACAGGCCAGCGGTGGCTGGGAAGGCTACAACCTGGTGATCCACGAACTGGCGCACAAGCTCGATATGCTCAACGGCGACGCCAACGGCCTGCCGCCGTTGCATGCCGATATGCGCGTCAGCGACTGGGCCGCGGTGATGCAGGCCGCTTACGACGACCTCAACCGCCAGCTCGACCACGATCCCGACGCCGAAACCGCCATCGATCCCTATGCCGCCGAGAACCCGGCGGAGTTCTTCGCTGTCACCAGCGAATACTTCTTCAGCGCCCCGGATCTGCTCCACGAGGCTTATCCACAGGTCTACTTGCAGCTGCAGCTTTTCTACCGGCAGGATCCGTTGGGCAGACTGCGGCAACTTCAGGCCAAAGACCCGGTCTATCAGGCGCACGACTAAGTTCTGCACGACTTCTGGTACGTGGCGTCGGCGTAGGAATGTGCCTATAATCGCCGCCACTTTTTGGTCAATCCGGCCAAGTGTTTTTGGTCAACTACGGGGGCAACGCCCAATGAGCTACAGCAAGATTCCGGCTGGCAAAGACCTGCCGAACGACATCTACGTCGCGATCGAGATCCCGGCCAACCACGCGCCGATCAAGTACGAAATCGACAAAGACAGCGATTGCCTGTTCGTTGACCGTTTCATGGCCACCCCAATGTTCTACCCGGCCAACTACGGTTACATCCCGAACACACTGGCTGACGACGGTGACCCCCTCGACGTGTTGGTCGTGACTCCTTACCCGGTAGCACCAGGCTCGGTCATCCGCGCCCGTCCGGTCGGCATCCTGAACATGACCGACGACGGCGGCGGCGATGCCAAAGTCATCGCAGTGCCACACGACAAGCTGTCGCAGCTGTACGTCGACGTGAAGGAATACACCGACCTGCCACCCCTGCTGATCCAGCAGATCGAGCACTTCTTCGCGAACTACAAGGATCTCGAGAAAGGCAAGTGGGTCAAGATCGAAGGCTGGGCCGGTGCAGACGCCGCCCGCGAAGCGATCACCAAGTCGGTTGCCGCCTACAAGGGCTAAGCCATTGCGCTTTGCGTGAAGCTTGAAAAAAACCCCGGACTTCCGGGGTTTTTTGTTATCGGCGTCTGCATAATCGACTCGGTTCTTCAAGTCGATGTAACTCGAAATACACTCTGGTCGGCCCCCTCTCCCTCCGGGAGAGGGCTGGGGTGAGGGGCTCTTGAAAAAGCCCGATTAAACAAATCGTTTAAATTCCTACATGCAGTTTTAATCTGTTTAATTTCCCACAAGCGCGTCTTACATCCCGTCGCAAAATACAGGCTTTTTTTGAACGCCCGGTTTATTCAAACCGCTCTAGTCCGGCCGTAGACTCCGTGTTTATGAGAAAGAACACTAGCGGTCCACGATTCAAGGCACTCCTGGAAGCAGCGAACATCAGCACCACGGATTTCGCAAGGTTCTGGGGCACGGAAGCCCAAAACGTTCATAACTGGTACACCCGGGGCGTCCCGGCGTATCGCATGGAAGAAGTCTCACGCCTGTTGTCGGTCAATAGTGAATGGCTGAAAACCGGGGAAGGCGTCAAGGAGGTCCCACGCCTGCACCCGCCCGCCAGCAATGGCGACACGTTCGATGCCCAGTCGATCTGCGGCGTCTACACCGTCATCAATCCCAGCGACATCGACCTGGCGTTTTTCAAGGAAACTCCGATCGCCAATGGCGACGGCAAAACCCACGTCATCCTCGACCCGGACCAATCCCTGCGCCTGCCCCGCGCCCACCTCGATCAACTCGACATCCAGCACGCCAACGCCATCTGCGCGCACATGATCGGCAACAGCATGGCCGAACGCATTGAAGACGGCTCCATCGTCGCCATCGACCGCGGCCTGACCCAGGTCGTCGACGGCGAAATCTACGCCATCGAACACGACGGCATGCTGCGCATCAAATACCTGCACCGCATGCCCGGCAACGGCCTGCGCATGCGCAGCCACAACAGCGCCGAATACCCCGACGAGGTATTCCGGCCGGCGCAGATCGAGGAGCAGCGGATTCACATTCTTGGCTGGGTATTCTGGTGGTCGACACTGGGCAAGCGCAGGCCGGTGGTGCCGTTTCTGTGATGCGTGCGCCGATCTCGATTTTTACGCAGAACCTGTGGGAGCGAGCCTGCTCGCGAAGAGGGCCCTGATAACCGGTACACATCCAAGATTTGTACCGCTTCAGTCGCTCTAAACCGCACTCGAGGCTGGGAATCCAAAGCAAAACTCAGTATCCTGCGCCCCACATTCGCGCATCGACCCGCCCAGCGGCTCGGATGACGCCCGACGCGGCAGACCAACGTCTGACCAAGTCCCACAGCCGGACGCAGATCCGGATGTACGTTTTGAAGGCTGGCGCGGTTTACCAAAAATAAACCAAGCCAGTCCCCGAGAAGCCGGCCACAAGCCGGCTTTTTAATGTCTGCGAAAAGGCTACGCCTACCGTCCGGAACTTGAATTCTCACTTGTCGAGAACGCGATCCTCTTGTTACCGTAACGACAACCGTCATTACAGGTATCCCATCATGGCTTCCATCAACATCCGCATCGATGATGATCTGAAACAGCGCTCCTTCGCCGAACTCGAAAAGCTCGGCGTCACGCCGTCGGAGCTTCTGCGCCAAACCCTCCAATATGTAGCAGAGCGGGGCAAGTTACCCTTCAAAGCGGCGCTGCTCAGTGAAGAAGATGAAGCGCTGATTGCCGTGGTCACCGAACGCCTCGCATCCCCTCAGCGGATCAAGGTGAGTCTGGATGACTTATGAGCTTGAGTTTGATCGACGTGCGTTAAAAGAGTGGAACAAGCTGGGCGATACGGTCCGCCAACAGTTCAAAAAAAACTGGCTGAGGTCTTGGAGAACCCTCGAATCGAAGCCAATCGGCTTCGCGAGCTACCAGACTGCTATAAAGTGAAATTGAAAAGCGCCGGTTATCGCTTGATCTATCAGGTACTTGATCACGAAATCCTGGTGTTCGTGGTCGCCATAGGCAAACGTGAGCGGGAGGCAGCCTACGAGGTTGCGCAAGATCGCTTGACATCCCGGACCTGATTTCGAAACCTCCCATTTGCCGGACGCACGCCGCCGAGGTGCAAAGCGTTGATCATTGTAGAAAGTCACAACGCGTACAAGGAAGTCAAAACATGCGTTTCGCATCTCGCCAGGCCCCTTTTGAGTCGATCATCCTCATCGCTGTTTTAGGCCTGTGCCTATCCGGCTGCGTCGGGGCCATCGTGGCTCTACCTGAGAAAACCACAATCAGAACTGACCAGTACAAAGCTCTAACCGCTCGCTCGCTCACACCAGCGATCACCCGAACCGCGCAATCAACGCCTACCCGTGAATGGTGTGGCATCACAGTTTGGGCGTTGATCATCCCTGTTCCGTTGAATTTGCCTGTGTGTGCGTCGTACTCCGAGCAGTCTTTTGGCAGTGACGAGTCGGGCAATGAAATCGTTTTGCTCTATTCAAAACAAACGGTGCCGTCGCCGTTCTACGCCTGCGGCCCGTTCATGATGCTGGGGCCGCTTGTTCATGGTTATCAGGGCAATGCGCTTTGTGGCGTTTTTCCCAATTAGCCGAGGCTCATGGATTACTGAACCTTTGCTGCCGGCGGCATTAGCCGGCGCCAGCGCAGTCAGCATGGAGAGCAACAGAAAGTCGTGAGGACACCTAGTGCTTGAGGTTGCGCTCTACCTGGCGTGAACCTCCTCGGCGAACTACTAAGAAATCCTTAGTGGTCGAGCTTTTTTTAAAAACTATCAGGATCACCCCAACTCAGAAATTCAGTGCTGCGTTTCGTTAACCCACGGTTCAAAACAGCTCGGCACCCTCAGGGATAACTAAACGACTTCACCAACGTCAACTCCCCCGCCGTCCGCATCGGCACTACAAACGTTTCCATCTTCTCGCTCGGCGTGCCTTCTTCAGTAATCACCGTCACCTGCGCGGTCGTCAGCGCCTGCACCGCTTCATCCCCGCCCTCGTCATCCCCGCGATACCCGCCGCCGTAATAATTCACATACACCAGATACTGGCCCTTGATCGGCGCGGGCATGGCGGCGATTTCCGGGCCGTAGCCAGTGGTGACGTCGACGTCGAGGGCGGCGCCGTTGGCGGCAGTGCGATTGCCGTACCAGATGTGGGCGCCATCGGGGGTGATCAGGTGCAGGTCGAGGTCGGTGCCGTCGCTGTCCCAGGCCAGCAGTACGCGCAGTTTCGCCGGGGTGGCGCCGCCGCGGGCGTTGAGGAATTGCGTGCGGTGGCGTTGCTGGCCGTCAGCGCTGCGGACTTCGACGCTGTTGCTGCCGTTGGGGAAGGAGAACGGGCGGTCGAAGCCGCCGGTTGGGTCGATTTTCAGTGGCATGCTGACGCCATTGACGATCAGGCGTCCGGGTTCGTTGTTCTTCGGCACGGCTTTGATCTGGCCGCTGATTCTGGCGGTATTGGCCTGGCCAAGCGGTGTGTTGACCGATGAGGCCGGGTAGTTGACGGTCTGGCGGAAGCTTTCGCCCTCGCCTTGCGGTGCGCCGCTGCGCCAGCCGCCGACCGGGGTGTCGAGTTTCACGCCATCGGCGGCGTAGGCCTGCGGCAGCACATTGAGGGCACAGAGCAGCAGCAAGACCTGTGGATAACGGAGTGTCATGGTCTATTCCAGCAAAAGGTGACGGGCGAGCCCTTCGATGTAGGTTTCGTCCTGGCCGTTGGGGTGTGCTTCGAAGGCCAGGTGCAGATATTCGTGGGTCAGGTCGAGGCGATCCTGCAGGGTCAGCACGCCGCGCACGTAAATGCGCTGGCGCTCGCGGTCGACGAAGGGCCGGCCGAAGGCGAGTTTGCAAACGGCGAAAGTGCTGACTTCGTTGTAGCCGGTTTCGCTTTCGAGCCTAGGACGCCAGCCGCGTCGCTGCTTTTGCAGCCAGTCTTGCGCGGCGGGTAATGCTTCGCAGGAGGCGACCGGGTTATCCCAGCGGCTGAGGCTGGCGCGTGGATAGGCGTGCAGCAGAATCGCGTCGTAGCGCTGGCCGGCGTTGGCCTGTTCCACGGCTTGCTGCCAGGCGAGTTTGTCCGGGCCGGGTTGCTCGGAGTGATAGGTGACGGTGCTGCCGGCCAGTACCAGATCCGCCGTCCACGCCGCGATGTTGCGTGATTCGGCAGAGGCTGGACGCGGGGCGACGCGCTGGCGATTGCTGCTGTCGTCGATGCTCAGGCAATCACCGTTGCGCGTGGCGTTTTGTAGTAGATAAGTGCGGATCGCTACGGCCAGCGCCTTGGCGGCTTCGGCAGGTTCCGGTCTGGCTTCGCGCTCAAGGACACGGGCGACATATTCTTCGCGATCAAGCCTTGCGACGAGTTTGTCATTGAGCAGAAACAGTTCGCCGTCGCTGTGGATATCCAGTGCGTTGCCGTTGGCGAATTCGACGCGGTAGTCGCCGCGCAATGGCCCGGACGTGGCGACACGGTCACCGGACAGAACCTTGGAAAGCGGATATTTCGAGAACAGCCCGACTTCCACACAACGGCCTGCGTCCACCGGCCAAGCCGTCGGCAATACGCTGGCCAACGCTTGGCCGTAGTGACGCAGGACCATCTGACTGGTGCCGCGCCCACCCGCCCAGACCGGCGCACCATCGGTGGTCCAGCCAGCGAATCCGCCTTGTCGGGATTGCGCATCTTGGTCGCCGAGCCAGCTCCAGGTTTTCACCCGCAAACGCCCGCCCAACTCGCCGACGACATTGCCGTCCGCCGCGTTCAGCACGACATCGAGCAACACCCGGCGCATCTGATCCTGAGCAGGCAAAGCGGCCAGAACTTTCAGCAATTCAGCCACGTAAACCCGCTGCGCCGGTTGCACCGATGGCAAGTCGAGCAACCACGACGGCGCCTGCCGAGCCTGCCAATACTCACGCCAATCCGTCGGAGCAATGCCCAAGCGTGCGGGTTCGAAATACAATCCGCAGGATTTCACCAGCGCCTGATCCCGCTCGATCCTGCCGCCCGCCGCACAGCAATAAACCTCTTCCTTCAACTGCCCGCGACATTCATACGCTGGTTCCCGCGCGCCGGTGTCTACCAGCCACGCGTAGACGAACAATTTCCACAGACTGCCCAGCGGCGCATCCAGCGACGCTGGCAACCGTTCCCGCTTGATCAGTTGCGTCTGACTCAACGACAACAACTCGCCCTTGTACGCCACGCGCAACGGCTCGTCCTGCGCCGTTGCCAGCGCAGGCATCACACACATCAGCAGCCACAGCAGCGGCCGAATCATGTCAGTTGACCGTGACCTGACCGAGGGCGGCTTTCGCTTCCTGGGCCTGATGCTGCGGCGCATAGACTTGCTTGAAGCGGACCGGCGGCAGGTTGAACTGGCCCTTCTGCGAGAAGCGCACCAGATGACGCAGGCGCAACTCGCCACTCAATGCATCGATCGGCACCGCATAAGCCAACTGACCTGGCTCGAAACGCGCCTTCTCCAGCGCGGTCGGTTCGGTGCCGTCCTTGCCCTGCAACTTGATGCCCCACGTGGTGCGTTCGACATCGGCGCCCGGTGGCAGCGGCACTTCAAGCATGCCGTAGCGCAGCGGTTTCGGCGCTTTACTGGTGAGAATCACCTCGTCCAGATAGAGGCTGTCGCTGGACAGAGGCTTCGTGCCGACCGGCTCAAGTTTGAAGGTGAACGCTTCGTCGCCCGGCACCAGTCGTGACAGGCGCCGGGTGATGGTCACGGCCATCGGATCGACCTGCGGCTGCTGAGTCTGGAAGCTCAGCGCGGCACGCAACGGCCGCTCTTGCGTGCCGGACACGCTCAGCACACTCGGCAGCGGCGTCGCGCCTTGCCATGTCCAGTACATCTCGCCGCTGGCGCCGTAGTTTTTCTTCCAGCCTTCACCAGGCATCAACGCGATGGTCGGTGACGCCTGGGCGATGCTGCGTTGCAGCCAGGTCAGCGCCAGTGCACGTTCCAGCGTCGATTGCTGTGGCAGCAAGCGTTGCAGCAACGCCGTCGCGCGAGCTTGATCGAACGGCTGCAGTGACAGGTTCAGTGCTTCTACAAAAGGCTGCGAACTGGTCGCCAGACGTTGTTGCGCTGCGCCCAGTTGACGATTGAACGCCTCCGGCAAAGCGACTTTCGACTGCGTGGCCAACGATGCGGCGAGCACCCGCGCCGCTGCCAGACCCAGCGCCGAATCCGGATCGCTCATCACCAGACTGTCCTCGCCGTCGTCGAGCAAGGTTTCGGCACGGCCTTCACCCGCCCTGGCCAGATCGTCGATCAAACCGCTGAGCAGCGTGGTGACCGGCAACTGCATCTGCCTGGCGAACGACAGGATCAACGCGCGTTGCAACAACGGCGTGTTCGGTGCCTGCTTGGCGTAAACCTCCAGCACCCGCTGCCAGTGCTCCGGCGGCAGGGTCAGGTCGAGTACGCGGCTGGCATTCCAGTCGGCGTAATAGGCATAGGCGGTGAGGAATGCATCCGGCTCGCCGTCGTAGCCCCACCAGGTGAAGCTCGCCGACGGCCCGGCCATTTGCACCAGACGCAGGCGGCTGTTCTGCATGATCAGACGCAAGCGATCGCGAGTCTGCGGGTTCGAGGCCAGCGATGGATAAGCGATGCTTAGCGGCAACAGGCGACTGGCGGTCTGCTCGACGCCGCCGTACGGGTAGCTGAGCAGGTCGTCGAGGGCCGCACGGAACAACGCTTGCGGACTGTCATCCAGCCGCAGACGAATATCCGTGGCATCAGCGGGCAAACTCAAAGGAGTGTCACCGCTGACCACATCGAGGCTTTGCGTCTGCGTGACTTGCCAGCCTTCACCGGTTGCACTCAAGCGTACAGCCAGGGCATCGGCGACTTTGCCGTCCTGCACCAGCTCCGCCATCCACTCGCCCGAGGCCAAGGCAAACGCCGGCAGCGGCAGATAATTGATGCCGCTGTTCAGGGTCACCGGTAAGCGCTGTTCGGCGCCGGCATAGTGCGTGACCAGTTCAGCCTTGACCGGTTTCTCTGCCTGACTGAACGCAAACACACCCAGTTGCGGCTGATCGCCCTTGCGGAATTTGCTCGGCCCGCTCCACTTCAGGTACAGCGGTTTTTCCGAACGGACAAACTGCTTCTTCTGCCCGACCTGACCGTCATCGGCGATGGCGCGGGCAGTGATGCGCCAGCGGGTCAGCGAGTCCGGCATCTTGAAGGTGAAACGGGTTTTGCCGTCGGTGCCGGTCAATAGCTCCGGCTGCCATGCCGCGGTGTCAACGTCTTCACGGCGTGGACGTTCCAGCACTTTCACGCCGCGTTCGCTGCGGTTGGCCTTGCCCGGTGCGCCGGGGCTGCCCGGCAACGCCACGTCGTAGCTGATGAACGACAGGCTGGCGCTGGTGCGCACATTGTTGCGCCGTGGGTGGTAGAAGAACTGATCGATGGTGGGCGCGACTTCTGGTTGCAGCGCGTAGACCATTTCGTCGACCACGCTGACCGTCAAGTGTGCCGGGACGGCTTTGCCGGCGAACTGCGTGGTCAGGTCGACCGTGACCGTATCGCCCGGCAGGTACACAGCTTTGTCGGTGCTGATCGCCACGTCGATTTGCGGCGCGACCACTTTGATCCCGGCATTCTGGAAGCTGTACTGACCGCCCTTGGTGTAGAGCACGGAGAAGGTCAGGTTAGGGGCGAAGTTGTCCTTCACCGCAATGCGCGCGCGGTATTGGGTGTCGCTGAGTTTTTCCAGCTTCAGCCAGTCACCGCCCTTGGCCAGCAGCGCGGTGGCTTCGACCTTGTCGCGCTCCAGCGACAGCAATGCATCGGTGACCGGTTCGGGAAAGGTGATCAGCGCCAGCGCTTCTTCGCCGGCCTTGTACTCGGGCTTGTCGAGGACGATTTCCACCGTGCCCGGCACCGCTTTGACACCGTCGCCAGTGACCGAATGGCCGGTGGCGCCGAGGACGCGACCGTGTTGATCCTTGAGCGTCAGGTTGTAAGTGCCCGGACGCTCGAAAGCGAGGCTGAAACCTTTGTCAGCTGCAGCGAGTTTGCCTTCACCGCTGCTTTGGTCTTCCAGGCGTACCCAGGCGTAGCTGCTCGGCGTCACCGCTTTGCTTTGTTCGGTACCCCCCTCGTTGGCATAGCTGAAGGCGACCTTGTCACCGACCGCGCTGAAACGCTGCGGCGCACTCAGGCGAAAAGTTGCCGCGCCACGATCGATCAGGATTTCCTTGGTGGTCTTGACCCGATACGCCGCGCCGTCGCTGGCAAACACCGTGAGCATGTAGCGGCTCGGCTTGTCGGCGGCCGGAAGGTCGAGGGTCGCGTTGCCCTTGCTGTCGGTGGTCAGTTCGGTACTGGTCAGCTCCACCGGGAATTGCCCGAGGTATTGCAGCTCGTTGTCGACCATCGACAGTTGCTGGGCGCGCAGGCTCAGGTTCAATTTGGCGTTGGCCACCGGTTTACCATCCGGATAGAGCAACACCAGACTGCCTTTCACCGGCTCGCCGGTGCGGTAGTCCTGCTTGGCCAGATTCAGCGAAACTTCGAAGTGCGGTTTGATGTACTCAGCCACACGGAAGGCACTGCTGTAGGCCTGATCCTTGTAGTTGAAACGGATCTCGTAGCCGCCGGCGACGGCGTTGTCCGGCAACTGGAAGCGGCCTTGGGTTCCAGCCTTGGAATCCAGTTTCAGGTCGAGGGTCTGCAGCTCGGTACCCGTGGCATCGAGCACGCTGACGCTGACATCCGCCGCACCCGGCAACACCGAGTCCCGTGCATTCTTGAACTCGCGACCGACGATTTTCAGCGACACCCAATCGCCCGGACGATACAGCGGCCGGTCGGTGAAGGCGTAGAGTTTGGTGTCGTAGATTTCGCTGTCGTAGTAGAAGTTTTCCGAGACGAACACGCCGCCCTCTTCGTCCTCGCCGATAACGAACGAACGCTCCGGGCTGACGTGTTTCAGACGCAGCAAACCGTCGGCATCGGTGGCGCCGCTGCTCATCACGCCGAGGCCGTCGGTCCACAACACATTGACCTTCGCCACCGAACTGCCTTCATGCTTGCGTGCGGCCCAGACCAGCAGTTCATCACCGGCAATCTTGCTCACCGCGACGGTGTTGGAGACGAAAACCATGGTGGTCGCGCGGTATTTGCCGATCAACGCTTCGACCAGATACAGCCCGGGCTTCAGATTACCCAGCGGAATGTAGACGTTGCCCGGTGCGACGCTGACGAAGTCGCTGGACGAGCCGGCCAGATTGACCCCGGCCGGCGGCTGAATCGGCTTGGCCTGCCACAGCGGATAACGGAACTGGCTGACCACCGGCAGACCCGGGATCAAGGCAAATTGCGGCTGCGCGTCGTAAGGCGTCGGCGCAACCATGGCCTCGCCCATCTTCAGCTCCGGCACTTCTTCGGTGACCTGTTTGCGCGACTCGTAAGAGAACGCACGCTGCATCACCCGGCGGGATTTGCGATACCAGTTGTCCCACAGATACGCGAGGGTGTTGGACAGGCCTTCGCCCTTGAACTGGCCGTCACTGACGACGCGGTGCAGGTTCTTCTGGCGCTTGAGGAAGTCCAGCGGCTTGTCGATGCGATACACGCGAATGTCGGCGCCACCGTACGGCTCCATGCGAAAGCGCCGGTAGTCACGACCCGGTGCTTCGAGGCGGACCATCGCCTGCTCGTCGCTGGCAAAACTGCTGTCGGCCAGCAGAAAGAAACTCTCACCGGCCACCGGCGTGTAATTGCTCGGCTCCACCGAGTCTTCGGCGTTGGCGCTGGTCAACGGCAGCAGCAACGCCAACAGCAAGGAAATTCGCGAACAGATACGCAACATGCGGGCACCGGTCATTGGGAGAGAAAGTTCAGTCGATAGACGCCGATGAAGTTGGGGTTGGCTGCGTCGGGTATCCATCGGGTGTCCTTCCATGTCATGAGTTGCTGCAGGCTTGCCGAACGCATGCCGTTGTCAGTGGGGGTGGTGGTGCCGGTGTGATAGGCGATGTAGCGGCCCATCCAGATCATCAGGTGCTGGTCGTCGCCCTGATCGAAAAACATCAGGTCACCGGGCCGCGCCTGCGACACATCGCGGCTGATCAGGTGGCTGTTGAACTGAATCAGTTTGATCGCGTTGACGTACGGCCCGACCTTGCCGCCGCCCTGCTGCCACTGTTGCGCGAGCTTGCGCTGCTCGTCGCTCAGCGCCAGCTCCGGCGGTAGATAACGATTGGACAGACCATTGCTGCGCAGCCATTTGTCGTCATGGACTTTCAGCGCTTCGTTGGCGGCAAAGCGCACCAGCCCGGCGCAGTCCTGCTGATACCAGCGCGGGCTCGGCCCCTGGCTCAATTGCTCTTGAGCGATGCGCACGAACCAGGCGCGGAATACCTGGGATTGCGCCGGATCGAGCGCCGGCGCATCAACTGCGCGGGCACCTGCGCTCAGAAACAGCGCGAGCAGGCCAAGGCTGCGGATCAGTGGGCTCACAGCGCTTTCCATTCCAGCGGCAGCCATTGCCAGTGGCCGTCCGGCTCACTGCCTTCGGGCAGCGTCAGGGCATATTTACCGTAGCCGCCGAGGGTGCGCAGTTTCGGCATCAGGTAGGTTTGCGCAGCATTGAAGAACACCGGTTCCATGTCCTGCGGCAGGCTGTCGAGGGTTTCGCGCTGCATCAGTTGCGCCATCGCATCGGGGCCGAAGTAGATCGGCATCAGCACATCCTTGGGCAGCACGTCGGCCATCGGCGGGAAACGCTTGTCGAGGGTGCCGAGGGCTTTGTCGACGAGTTTGTCGTCGAGAGAAAACAGCAGCGTCGAACCATGACGGGCGAGGCTGACTTTCATGAACGCCTTGCCGGAAATCGCCTCCGGGTTTTCAGCGGTCTTCGCCGCGTACGGACCGAAACTGGAACTGACCTGACGCTGCCAGACGTGGCTCGAGCCTTCCTGCTTGTCGATCACCGGGAATACTTTCTCGGCGACGTTGGCTTCGAACGCGCCGACCATCGAACCGAACAGTTTGCCGAGATCACCATCAAGCTTGCTGCTGTCTTCGTCTTTGAGGCTGGCAACCAGCAACGGCGTGTACAGCCGCGAGTCGGCGTACCAGCACAGGCCCGCCGCGCCAGCGACGTGTTCGGTGAGGGTTTGCGCCACCGCTTCGTCGGCGCCGAGTTTGATCAGGATCGGCTTCTGCGGTTCGGCGGCCACCGGCAGGGTCACGCAAGCGCTCGCCCCCAGCGGCATCGCTTGCCAGACCGGTTTGAAATCGAAGTCCGGCTGATTTTCCAGCTCATCCATGGCCAGATAGCTGTGCCAGCCCTTGTCGTCCATGTCAAAACGCAGCCCGGCGAAATTCGGGATGAAGCGCTGATAGCCCATGGCGAGGACACTGGAATTGACGGACAGACGCTGTTTGGTTTCCGGGCTTTTCTCTGGCAGGCCGAACGCTTCCGGGAAGAGCTTTTCGCCATTGAGCAATGCAGCCAGCGCTGGCGCCGAAACGTGGCCGGACTCTTCCGAGACGCCGCTTTCCGGGTCGTAGTACTTCGCCGGATTGGACAGCACCACCAGTTTGTCGCCGCGGGACGCGAACAGCAGCGACTTGCTCGCGTTGTAAGTGAGCTGATACAGCGGCACCTCATCACTGCCAACTTTGAGATTGCCGAAGACGCTGAGCTGGGTGTCATCCAGCGCGACCTTGGCCAACGGCTCGAGCAACTTGGCCAGGCCGCCACGATCCATCACCAGCAGGAAATCCTTCAAGCGACCATCGGCGCCACGCCATAGCGCAACGTCGGCCGGTTGATCGAAAAGCTGCTCGATCAGGCTGTCCTGCACTTTGAGGTCATGCTCGTAGATGATCCGGCGCAGGCTGCCGATCAGGCCGAGGCGGTCGGCGTGGGTTTCGTAATAGAAGACGAAATCTTCAGTCAGCGTCGCCTTGAGAAACGGCACCGTCAGCAGATCCTTGGGCAACTGGCTCAGTGAACGGGTTTCGAGCAAGGCGTCCGGACGGCCAAGGCCGAGCTTGTCACTGGCAAGTGTCGCCGGCGGCGCTTTGGGCTTGAGCAGCAGCCAGCCGAAACCGCCCGCCACACCGGCCACCAGGCACAGCCCGAGCACGACCAGCGGCCAGCGCCGCGAAGATTTGGCCGCCGGTGTCGCGGCAGCTGGAGTCACAGTGTTATCGCTCATGTTCACAACATCCGAGTTCATCCGTGGCGGGATGCTTAATAGTTGAAAGTCTTGACCAGCAACAGATCACCGATCGCCCGCAGCGGCACGATGAAGGTTTCGCGTTTTTCGTCGACGGTGTTTTCGTTCAGCACCAGAGTGATCTGCGAGGTGATCACCTCGTTCTGGTTGCTGGTCTCCTCGAAGTTATAGCCGCCATCGCCGTAGTTGCCCCAATAGTTGACGTAGACCAGATAGGTGCCGTGCAGCGGCGCGGTCATGGTGAACATTTCCGGGCCGGGGCCGTCGACGCCATCCGGGTCGAGGCCGCCGCCATTGCTCAGTGCTGGCCGCGACCAGAACGCATGCTGACCGTCGGGTGTGACAATGTGCAGATCCAGCTCGGCTTTCGGGTCGTCCCATCCCAAGACAAGACGAATCCGCGCCGGCGTGCGCAGATTATTTGCTTCATAAAATTGCACGCGCTTGAGCGACTGGCCTTCGCCGCTGATCACCTCGACGCTGTTGGAACCGGCGCCGAATGCGTAAGGCCGGGCGAAACGCCCCTGATCGTCGGTGTACAGATTCAATGGATTGCCGTTGACGGCGAGGCTGTGCGGCGGGCGCATGTGCCCCAGGGCCTTGAGCTGGCCCTGGATCATCGTGCGATTGCGCTGGATGCCGCGATCGATCGGCGGCGTCGGGTAGGCGACCTGCGGGTTTTCCGAACGATCGAGCAAGCCGTGATAACGCCAGCCGCCGACCGGCTCGGACAACTCTGCAGTCGGCGCCGCCCACAGCGCAGGCGCGCAGGCGAGGCCCATCAGCAGCAAAAGAAATGAACGCATGTGACGCCTCCTGCCATGCCTTGAACGAAACCTTGCACCCGATCCTCGGTACTTCACAGCGGTGAACTGCGTTTCGTCTGAATGACCCGCAACTGTCGGGCCGTAGAAGCCGCGAAGATTAGCGATTCGGCAGTTTTTTAACAATCGGATACATGTGTGATTGCTGTAGGAATTGCGCTTTCGAGAGGGCGTGAGCCGAATAGCGAAGTTATTCGGCTCACAAAATGAGCCGAATAAGCCTATATGGTCCTGAGTCACCAAAAATCATGTGGCGAGGGAGCTTGCTCCCGCTGGACTGCGCAGCAGGCCCCGACCGCCAACCACGGTTCACCTGTTGATCGCGGTGGCTGATTTTGGGGTTGCTGCGCAACCCAGCGGGAGCAAGTCCCTCGCCACAGCGTCTATCCGGGTCTTGGCGGTGTCTGCGCAGCCCCCTCATTTGCCCATACCCCCCCTATCTGCTAGTGTCGCGCCGGTTTAACGTCTACCGGAAATTGCCGCCATGGCCCGCAAAAAAGCTGCACTGGATTTCGAACAATCCCTCGCCGACCTGCAAACACTGGTCGAGCGTCTGGAGAACGGTGAATTGTCGCTGGAAGACTCGCTGACCGCTTTTGAGCAGGGCATCGGGCTGACCCGGGACTGCCAGGCGGCGCTGGCCCAGGCCGAGCAGAAAGTGCAGGTGCTGCTGGAGCGCGATGGCGAGCTCGCCGAGGAACCCTTCGACGCGGATGAGCCAGAATGATTGCGGCTTATTCGGCGAGCAGTCAGGCCCGGGTCAATGCGGCGCTGGAGACCCTGTTCAACGCGCCGTTGCCGGAACTGGCGCGGCTCTACGAAGCGATGCGCTACAGCGTGATGAACGGTGGCAAACGCGTGCGTCCGTTGCTGGCTTACGCCGCGTGCGAAGCCCTCGGTGGTCAGGCCGAACAGGCCAGCGGCGCGGCGTGTGCGGTCGAGTTGATCCATGCCTACTCGCTGGTGCATGACGATCTGCCGGCCATGGACGATGACGATCTGCGTCGCGGCCAGCCGACCACCCACAAGAAATTCGACGAAGCCTGCGCGATCCTCGCCGGTGACGGCCTGCAGAGCCTGGCCTTCAGCGCCCTGCTCGATCCGCGCCTGAGCGATTGCAGCAGCGAAATCCGTCTGCAGATGGTCACCGCGCTGGCCCAGGCCGCCGGTCCAGCGGGCATGGTCGGTGGCCAGGCCATCGATCTTGGTTCGGTCGGTCTCAAACTCGATCAGAAGGCCCTCGAACAGATGCACCGGCACAAGACCGGCGCGCTGATTGAAGTCAGCGTCAAGCTCGGCGCCCTGGCCAGCGGCCGCGCCCAGCCCGATCAGCTACAGGCCTTGCAGACTTATGCACAGGCCATCGGTTTGGCGTTTCAGGTGCAGGACGACATCCTCGACGTGGAAAGCGATACCGCCACCCTCGGCAAACGCCAGGGCGCCGACATTGCCCGGGACAAGCCGACCTACCCGGCGCTGCTCGGCCTCGATGCTGCCAAGGCCTACGCTTTGGAACTGCGCGACCAGGCCCTGCAGGCACTGCGACCGTTTGACGCGGCAGCCGAGCCGTTGCGCGAGCTGGCCCGGTATATCGTCGAGCGACGCAACTGACGGCGTATCGGCCAAAAAATACCAACGCGTGGGCAGGGGGCGATGCATCAGGTAAACTGCCGCATCTTTTATACCTATAACGATTCGCCTGATGCCCACGACGTTTCATGAGATTCCCCGCAAGCGCCCGACCACGCCCCTGCTCGACCGCGCGAACACGCCGGACGGCCTGCGCCGGTTAGGCGAAGCCGAGCTGGAAACCCTGGCCGATGAGTTGCGCCTGGAATTGCTCTACACGGTCGGCCAGACCGGTGGACATTTCGGTGCCGGCCTGGGCGTGATCGAGCTGACCATCGCGCTGCATTACGTCTTCGACACGCCGGACGACCGTCTGCTGTGGGACGTCGGGCATCAGGCGTATCCGCACAAGATCCTCACCGGTCGCCGCGAGCGCATGGCCAGCCTGCGTCAGAAGGACGGCATCGCCGCTTTCCCGCGTCGCTCCGAGAGCGAGTACGACACCTTTGGCGTCGGCCACTCCAGCACCTCGATCAGCGCCGCGCTGGGCATGGCCATTGCCGCCCGCCTGCAGGACAGCGATCGCAAGGCCATTGCCGTGATCGGCGACGGTGCGCTGACCGCCGGCATGGCGTTCGAGGCGCTCAACCATGCGCCGGAAGTCAACGCCAACATGCTGGTGATCCTCAACGACAACGATATGTCGATCTCGCGCAACGTCGGCGGGCTGTCGAATTATCTGGCGAAGATCCTTTCCAGCCGCACCTACGCGAGCATGCGCGAGGGCAGCAAGAAAGTCCTGTCGCGCCTGCCCGGCGCCTGGGAAATCGCCCGTCGCACCGAAGAATATGCCAAGGGCATGCTGGTCCCCGGCACCCTGTTCGAAGAGCTGGGCTGGAATTACATCGGCCCGATCGACGGCCACGATCTGCCAACCTTGATCGCCACCCTGCGCAACATGCGCGATCTCAAAGGCCCGCAATTCCTGCACATCGTCACCAAGAAAGGCAAAGGCTTCGCCCCGGCGGAAGTCGACCCGATCGGTTACCACGCGATCACCAAACTCGAACCACTGGACGCCCCGGCCGCCGCGCCAAAAGCTACCAGCGGGCCGAAGTATTCGGCGGTGTTCGGCGAGTGGCTGTGCGACATGGCCGCGGCCGACGCGCGCCTCGTCGGCATCACTCCGGCGATGAAGGAAGGCTCGGATCTGGTGGCGTTCAGCGAGCGTTTCCCCGAGCGTTATTTCGACGTGGCGATTGCCGAGCAACACGCGGTGACGTTCGCCGCCGGCATGGCCTGCGAAGGCGCGAAACCGGTGGTCGCAATCTACTCGACGTTCCTGCAACGCGGTTACGACCAGTTGGTGCACGACGTCGCGGTGCAGAACCTCGATGTGCTGTTCGCCATCGACCGGGCCGGTCTGGTCGGCGAAGACGGCCCGACCCATGCCGGCAGCTTCGACCTGTCGTACCTGCGCTGCATCCCGGGCATGCTCATCATGACCCCGAGCGATGAAAACGAACTGCGCAAAATGCTCACCACCGGCCACCTCTACAACGGCCCGGCGGCGGTGCGTTATCCACGCGGCAGCGGCCCGAATGCATTGATCGAAAAAGATCTCGAAGCAATCGAAATCGGCAAGGGCATCGTCCGTCGCCAGGGCAGCAAAGTCGCCATGCTGGTGTTCGGTGTGCAACTGAGCGAAGCCTTGAAAGTCGCCGAGAAGCTCGACGCCACCGTGGTCGACATGCGTTTCGTCAAACCGCTGGATGCAGCGCTTGTGCGCGAGATCGCCGGTAGCCACGAACTGATCGTGACCATCGAAGAGAACGCGATCATGGGCGGCGCCGGTGGCGCGGTCAGCGAGTTTCTCGCCCGCGAGAACATCCTCAAGTCGATGCTGCATCTGGGCTTGCCGGATAGCTACGTCGAGCATGCGAAACCGGCGCAGATGCTCGCCGAGTGCGGGCTGGATGAGGCCGGGATCGAAGCGTCGATTCGCCAGCGACTGGCATTGCTCAACAGCTGACGCAATCCCTTGTAGGAGCTGCCGAAGGCTGCGATCTTTTGATCTTGCTCTTCGGCAGCTCCGGAACCTTTAAAAAGCAAAATCAAAAGATCGCA
>NZ_QETJ01000074.1:0-23487 GCF_003105095.1 Pseudomonas sp. NDM
TAATTTGTCGTTGCGTGCTCTTTTTATTATTGAGGGTCGGTCTGTTGTTGTTTTTGGCAACCGTGGCCCTGTACAGCTTTTGGCGACCCCCATCCGGGGTCAAGAGCAAACGTATTTTTTTGAGCGCTGATCTGCTTTCTCGTCAAACGATCCAACCGATTCGGGAGCTACCTGAAGGTAGTTTTATTGTTCTCTGCCCGGTTGCGGGTCACTCCTGAGAGCACCCTGAAAAGCACACCTTCTCCAAAAAAATCTGTTAGCTGCGTCTCTGCCGTGTTGTTCTTGTTATGTCAGAGTCGTTTCGTCTTGTTTTTATTGGTTTGCGGCTTTTTATTCTTGTTATGCGATAGAGATAGCAGGTGTCGTGCCAACTTTTGAAAAGCTTTGTAGATCAAATGGTTACGACTTTCAGAGGTTTTCAGCCTTGGGCAAAGCCAGACAATTTGTTTCCGTGTTACTCGCTTTTGCCCACATCACTGATCCAGCGGTAACACCTCACTGGGCGCTGCGTGCCTTGGCCACTCGCGAACCGGTCGGGCGGCCGAGCACTGCGCTGATCTGCTGGCCCGCGGCGATCAAGGCGTCCAGGTCGATACCGGTCTCGATGCCCAAGCCGTTGAGCAGGTACACCACGTCTTCGGTGGCGACGTTACCGCTTGCGCCTTTGGCGTACGGGCAGCCGCCGAGGCCGGCGATAGAGCTGTCGAACACTGCAATGCCTTCGAGCAGGCTGGCGTAGATGTTGGCCATGGCCTGGCCGTAGGTGTCGTGGAAATGCCCGGCCAGTTTGTCCCGGGGCACCTGCGCCGAGACCACCTCAAACAGGCGCCGGGTCGCGCCCGCCGTACCGGTGCCGATGGTGTCGCCCAGCGACACTTCGTAGCAGCCCATCGCGTACAGCTCACGGGCGACCATCGCCACTTGCTCCGGCGCGACCGTGCCTTCATACGGACAACCCAGCACACAGGAAACGTAACCGCGCACGGTAACGCCGTGTTGTTTCGCCGCCTCCATGATCGGCGCAAAGCGCGCCAGGCTCTCGCTGATCGAACAATTGATATTGCGCTGCGAAAACGCCTCGGAGGCCGCAGCGAACACCGCGACTTCCTTGACCCCGGCGGCAATCGCGTCTTCAAAACCGCGCAGATTCGGCGCCAGCGCGCCATAGGTCACGCCGGGCTTGCGTTGAATCTGCGCGAACACCTCGGCGGAACCGGCCATCTGCGGCACCCACTTGGGCGAAACGAAACTGCCGACTTCGATATAGCCGAGCCCGGCGGCGCTCAGTGCGTCGACCAGTGGCACCTTGTCAGCCACGCTGATCGGTTGGGCTTCGTTCTGCAGGCCATCGCGCGGGCCGACTTCGATCAGGCGTACTTGGGAGGGGAGGGACATGGGCGGGACCTGCCTGTTTTTTTTTGAGTTCACGAAGAACCCTTTGTAGGAGTGAGCCTGCTCGCGATAGCGGAGTGTCAGTCGCCATAGTTTTTTCTGATACACCGCCATCGCGAGCAGGCTCACTCCTACAGGGGGGATGTAGTGTTTGCTAGACCGCCTGGCTTTTAAGCGTCTGCTCCAGCGCCTGCACGCAGCGTTCTTCGGCGGTATCAAGCTCGAGTTTCATCTGTTCGATATCCAGCAACTGCTGCTCAAGCTGTTCGCGGCGTTCGCTGATTTTCGCCAGCATGCTGTTGAGCTGTCGGGTGTTACCGCTGGACGGGTCGTAGAGCTCGATCAGCTCGCGGCATTCGGCGAGGGAAAAGCCGATGCGCTTGCCGCGCAGGATCAGCTTCAGCGTGACCTTGTCCCGAGGTGAGTAAATGCGTTCCTGGCCACGACGCTCGGGGCTGAGCAGGCCTTGCTCTTCATAAAAGCGGATCGCCCGGGTGGTGATGTCCAGCTCGCGGGCGAGGTCGGAAATGCTGTAGGTCTGACTGCTCATGAAAGCGCTCGGAAAAGGGGCATGGCGCTAAGCTAATCGGTGGTTTACGTTTACGTCAAGCAAGAAAAAGATCGCAGCTTTCGGCTGCTCCTACAGGGGAATGCATTCCAAATGTAGGAGCTGCCGAAGGCTGCGATCTTCTGATTTGCCTCAAACCGCCTGCTTATCCAGCTTCTTCTCCTGCGCCGTCACCTGCTGGCACAACTCGATCATCTGCTCACGCATCCAGCGGTTGGCCGGGTCCTGGTCGGTGCTTTCGTGCCAGTACAAATGCGTTTCCACCGACGGCACATCATTCACCGGCAAATTGAACGCCTGCAAGTCATGACGACGGGCGAAGCGTTCCGGCACGGTCATGACCATGTCGGTCTGCTGCATCACCTGCGAGGCCATCAGATAGTGCTGCGAGCGCAGGGCGATCTTGCGCTGGATGCCCATTTTGCCCAGCGCCAGATCGACATAACCCAGACCGCTGCGGCGGCTGGAGATATGGATGTGGGTCAGCGACAGATAATCATCAAGGCTGAGTTTTTCCTTCCCTGCCATCGGATGGCCCTTGCGCATGGCGCAGACGTAACGGTCGTCCATCAGCTTGACGTGGCGCACCTGCGGGTCGGTATTGAGCGGCGCATCCACGGCGAAATCCAGCCGCCCGGCCGCCAGTTCCTTGGTGGTTTCCCGGCGTTTCGACAGAAAGCTTTCGATGATCACCGTCGGCGCCAAGCGGCGCAGACGCTGGAACAACGGCGGCAAAATGATTGCTTCCGTGAGGTCGGTCATGCTGATGCGATAAGTCTTGACTGCCTGCGCCGGGTTGAAGATGCGGCTTTCCTGCACCGACACACGCAGCAGCGACAGGGCATTACGCACCGGGCCGATGATGTTCTGCGCCATCGGCGTTGGCACCATGCCTTGGGCAGTACGCACGAAGAGCGGGTCGTTGAAGGTCTCGCGCAGCCGGGCCAGGGCGTTGGACACCGCCGGTTGGGTGATGCCGACAATCTGCCCGGCGCGGGTCAGGTTGGCTTCGGTGTAGATCGCGTCGAAGACGATGAAAAGGTTGAGGTCGACCTTGCTCAGGTTCATAACGCGGCTTCTCTTGTTATTAAGTGCAAGTGTTTTGGGGCTCAGGATCAGCCGATCATATATCGGTGATGAATGTTTATACACGCCGAGAATAGGCTAGGTAAATTATCAGTGCTGTTCTAGCATCGATTGCATGACTTGAACAACCTCTGCCCGAGAAGGTAACTACCCATGGATTTCGCTTATTCGCCCAAGGTGCAAGAACTGCGTGAGCGCGTGACTGCGTTCATGGACACTTACGTTTACCCGGCCGAAGCGGTGTTCGAGCGCCAGGTCGCCGAGGGCGATCGCTGGCAGCCGACCGCGATCATGGAAGAGCTCAAGGCCAAGGCCAAGGCGGAAGGGCTGTGGAATCTGTTTCTGCCCGAGTCCGAACTGGGTGCCGGCCTGAGCAACCTCGAATACGCGCCGCTGGCGGAAATCATGGGGCGTTCCCTGCTGGGGCCGGAGCCGTTCAACTGCTCGGCGCCGGATACCGGCAACATGGAAGTGCTGGTGCGTTACGCCAACGAAGAACAGAAACAGCGCTGGCTCGAACCGCTGCTGCGCGGCGAGATCCGTTCGGCGTTCGCCATGACCGAACCTGACGTGGCGTCCTCCGATGCGACCAACATGGCCGCCAGCGCCGTGCGCGATGGCGATCAGTGGGTAATCAACGGCAAGAAATGGTGGACCTCCGGCGCCTGCGATCCACGCTGCAAGATTCTGATCTTCATGGGCCTGAGCAACCCCGACGCGCCGCGTCATGCCCAGCACTCGATGATCCTCGTGCCGGTCGACACCCCTGGCGTGAAGATCGTCCGGCCGCTGCCGGTGTTCGGTTACGACGATGCGCCGCACGGCCACGCCGAAGTGCTGTTCGATAACGTGCGGGTGCCGTACGAAAACGTCCTGCTCGGTGAAGGACGCGGCTTCGAAATCGCCCAGGGCCGCCTTGGCCCAGGACGCATTCACCACTGCATGCGCTCGATCGGCATGGCTGAGCGGGCACTGGAACTGATGTGCAAACGCTCGGTAAGCCGCACCGCGTTCGGCAAACCGCTGGCGCGCCTGGGCGGCAATATCGACAAGATCGCCGACTCGCGGATGGAGATCGACATGGCCCGCCTGCTGACGTTGAAAGCGGCGTACATGATGGACACTGTCGGTAACAAGGTGGCGAAGAGCGAGATCGCGCAGATCAAGGTTGTGGCGCCGAACGTCGCCTTGCGGGTGATCGACCGGGCGATCCAGATGCACGGCGGCGCCGGGGTGTCGAACGATTTCCCGCTGGCTTATATGTACGCCATGCAACGCACCTTGCGCCTGGCCGACGGCCCCGACGAAGTGCACCGCGCGGCGATCGGCAAGTTCGAGATCGGCAAATATGTGCCGAAGGAAATGTTGCGTAGCGGTCAGTAATACCGAGTCGCCTAATTCGCGAGCAGGCTCGCTCCCACAGGATTTGTGACCGCCACAGATCCAATGTGGGAGCGAGCCTGCTCGCGAAAGGGCCTGAACATTCAGCACATCAACATCAGGGTCAATACACCCAAACCTCAACCCGCCGATTCTTGATCCTTCCTTCATCCGCACTGTTGGTCGCCACCGGCATCAGCGCGCCGAAGCCGCGCACTTCGCGCATGACCACGCCGTTCCTGACCAGCTCGCGGCGCACCGCCATCGCCCGCAGCTTCGACAGCAGGTCTGCCCGGGCCGGGTCATCCTTGAGGTCACCAAAACCCACCAGGGTCACCGCGCGCTCGGTCTTGCCATTGCGCTTTATATAGTCGAGCACTCGCGCCAGATCCTGCCGCGCCTTGTTGTCCAGGCCGGCGCTGCCCTCGGCAAAACGGAAATTCACTGTCAGACGCTGGGCATGTCGGCTGAGGGATTGGTAACCCTCGGGCATCAGCGCATTCGGCGCCACGCTCATGGCCTGCACGGTCTGGCTGACAAAACCGCTGGCGGCGACGATTGCCTGACCCTGTGGGCTCTGCGCGAACGTGGCCAGGGCCTGCGCCCAAGGATTGCGGGTGTCCGGCGGCAGATAAAAGAACAGGCGCCGCGACAGCGGATAATCTTCGGTAGCGATCAGACTGTTCAGCGGCAACATCGCTTGCGACGCACCATCGGTGATTGCCACGGCTTTCGCCTGACGTACGTAAGGCAAGCCGATGAAGCCGATACCCTGCGGATCGGCGCTGACCGCATCAGACAACTGCTCGCTGGATTCGAAACGTTTCGCCGTGCTGCTGAGACTTTTCCCAAGCCGACTCAGGACCAGTTCCTTGAATGTGTCGTAGGTCCCCGACTGATCATCCCGCGCATATAGATGTATGGCGCCGCCACGGCCACCGAGGTCTTCCCAGGTTTTCACTTCGCCGGCAAAAATCCGCGCCAGTTGTTCGGTATCCAGCTGCTGTAGCGGATTGGCCGGGTTGAGGATGATCGCCAGACCGTCGATGGCAATGATTTGCTCAGCCGCCGGGCTTTTCAGATCGCCGAGGGTTTGCAGGGCGAGCAGCTCGCTGTCCTTGATCTCCCGGGAAGAAGCGGCGAGATCGGCGCTGGTGTTTTTCAACGCAGCGAAACCGGTGCTGGAACCGTGGGCGGCGACTTCGATGACCACGCGTTGCCCCTGCGCAGTCTGACCGACGATGCGCTGTTCGTTGGCGGTATCCGGCGTTTCACGATGGATTTTCAGCAGGCCTTGTTCCTGCAACAGGCCTTCGACCAGCGCCGGGCCGAGCTCGGCGCCGATGGTGTTGGAACCCTGAATGCGCAGCGCCGAGCCGTTTTCGGGGATCGGCAGGACGGCGGCGTAGACCGACAGCCAGCCACTCAACAGGAAAACGCAGAGAACACGCAGGGTCATGCCGGCACCGAATCAAGCCAAGGGGATTGCCGGGGAGATTAAGTCAGAAAGATGACTTTCAGATGACACTGATCCCCTGTAGGAGTGAGCCTGCTCGCGATAGCTATTTACTGGTCAACATTTATGTCGACTGATCCACCGCTATCGCGAGCAGGCTCACTCCTACAGGGGAAATGTGTTGAGTCCGGAATCAGGCCAGTTCAAGCCAGATCGGCGCATGGTCCGAGGGCTTTTCCATGCCGCGCAGTTCGTAGTCCACACCGGCATCCTTGACCCGTGGCAGCAAACCATGGGAAGCCAGAATCACGTCAATGCGCAGGCCGCGCTTGGGCTCGTCTTCAAAACCACGGCTGCGGTAGTCGAACCAGCTGAACATATCGGTTACGTCGGGGTTCAGGTGGCGATAGCTGTCAGTCAGGCCCCAGTTCTTAAGGCGCGCCATCCACTCGCGTTCTTCCGGCAGGAAGCTGCATTTGCCGGTTTTCAGCCAGCGCTTCATGTTGTCCGGGCCGATGCCGATGTCGCAGTCTTCCGGGGAAATATTCACATCGCCCATCACCACCAGTGGCTGCTCGTTGTGGAACTGGCTCTCCAGCAGTGCTTGCAAATCACTGTAGAAACGCTGCTTGGCAGGGAATTTGGTCGGGTGGTCGCGGCTTTCACCCTGTGGGAAATAGCCGTTCATGATCGTCACCGGCACGCCGTTGGCATCGGCGAAAGTGCCCCAGATAAAGCGCCGCTGCGCATCTTCTTCGTCAGTGGCAAAGCCTTTATGAATGGCGATCGGCTCGTTGCGCGAAAGCAGGGCGACACCGTAATGACCTTTCTGGCCATGAAAATGCACGTGATAGCCGAGGGCGCGTATCTCTTCGAGGGGGAACTGGTCGTCGTGAACCTTGGTTTCCTGCAGGCCGATCACGTCGGGCTGATGTTTTTCGATCAGCGCTGCCAGCTGATGCGGACGGGCACGCAGTCCGTTGATGTTGAAGGAAACGATCTTCATGGTCGGCAGTCCTGGCAAAAGGGCGATGCTAGCTGACATGGGGGAGATGGGCCAGTGTGGGAGAAATCATTTTGGCCTGTGGGATTTATGTTGTTAGTGATGACGCTATCGCGAGCAGGCTCACTCCTACAGGGGAACGCATTCCAAAATGTAGGAGTGAGCCTGCTCGCGATAGCGCCCTCCCAGTCGATGAAGATCCAGGGCTGGTCTAACCTGTGAGGTAACCACGCCACCGTCAAAAGGTTCGTACCAACAAGCGCGCCAGCCTCCGAGCGCGCCCCGGGGAGAATCATTGCCATGCCTGAAACCCAGTTCGCCAGCGCCGCCATCCACATGCTCGACCGCGGCTATTCGCGCGAGGCCCGCTCTCTGCTGTATCAGGCCTATCGCCACGAGCCGACCTTCGGCTACCTGTTCGAAGCCGAGCGTCCCGGCTACGAACAACGGGTGCGGGCCACGGTGCGTGAGCTGGTCAAACAGCATTTCCTCCAGGACCTGCCGGCGATCGGCCTGTTGGTCAATGATCGCCTGATCGGCATCGCCCTGATCGCGCCGCCGCAAAGGCGTCTGGGGGTGACGGAAAGCTGGGCATGGCGCTTGCGCATGGTGCTCAGCACCGGGTTTCGCTGCACCCGGCGTTATCTGGAATATCACGATGCCGTCGCCGCGTGCGTGCCTGGCGACTCCGTGCACATGCTGCCGCTGCTCGGCGTGCATCCGCAGTTTCAGGGCAAGCACTACGGCGAACAGCTGCTCACTGCCGTGCACAACTGGTGCGCGGTCGATGAAACCTCGCAAGGGGTGGTGCTCGACACCGGCAACCCGCGCTACCTGGAATTCTATAAAAGGCAGGGTTATCAGGAGATCGGCGAGGTTGCCGTCGGACCAGTGCGTGAACACGTATTTTTCCACGCCAATCCGCAGGTGTTACAAACAGCCACGGGATAATGATCGAACTTCTTCACAAATTACCTGTTCTATCAGGCTCCCGAGCCCGTGATAGCATCCGCGCCTATGAAGTTTCCACGAAGATTTACCAGCGGCGTGCTGATGCTGTTATCCAGCTGCGCGGCGCTGGCGCAAAGTGAATTGGATGTACGGATCAAGCCGTCCAACGATGAACTCAAGGCCAATATAGAAGGCTATATCGGCAGCCTCGGCGATCGCGACGAAGAAGCCTTGCTGCGCTTCAGTCGCGGTGCCGAAGAGCAGGCGCGCAAAGCGGCGCAGGCGCTGGGCTACTACCAGCCGCAGATCGACAGCGACGTCAAGGGCGGGGAAAAACCGCGTCTGGTGCTGAACATCGATCCCGGCGAGCCGATTCGCCTGCGCAATGTCACCGTGCGCGTCGACGGCCCGGCGGCCTCGCTGAAATCCTTCCGCGTACCGAAAAGCGACCTGCTCAAATCCGGGGCAGTGCTCAATCATGGCCGCTACGAAGACGCCAAACGGATCATCCAGAATCAGGCCTCGCGCTTCGGTTACTTCAGCGGCCATTTCACCCGCCAGAAGCTCATGGTCGATCCGCGCGCGGGTGTCGCCGATATCGAATTGATCTACGACAGCGGCCCGCGCTATGCGCTGGGCAAAGTCAGTTTCGAGGGCGACACGCCCTTCGACGAAGACCTGCTGCAACGCATGGTGCCGTTCAAGGCAGGCGAGCCCTACGACTCCGAACTGATCGCCGAACTCAATCGCGACCTGCAATCGAGCGGCTATTTCGAAGGCGTACGCGTCGACGCCGCACCGACGGCGGCGAAGAACCAGGTGATTCCGGTCGAGGTCAAGCTCGACACGCGCAAGCCGCGCACCATGGGCCTGGGTCTCGGTTACTCGACCGACGTCGGGCCACGCATCAAGGCCAACTGGACGCGTCACTGGGTCAATCCCCAGGGCGACAGTTATGGCTGGGAGGCTGAACTCTCGGCGCCCCGGCAGAACGTCGGGCTGTTCTATGACATCCCGCTCGACCCGCCATTGACCGACAAACTGCGCTGGGCCGGCGGCTATCAGTTCGAAGACATCGAAGGCTCCGACACCCTGAGCAAACTGCTGACTTTCGGCCCGGAATGGCACAGCAAGTTGCCCAGCGGCTGGCAGCGGGTGATCTCGCTGAAGTGGCAGCGCGAGGAATACGAACTCGGCGACGACTCCGGCCTGAGCACGTTGCTCATGCCCGGCATCAGTTATTCCTACCTCAAAAGCGACAACCGCATCGACCCGCGCAACGGCTACCGCCTGAGCTTCGAAAGCAAAGTGGCGAAGGAAGGCCTCGGTTCGGACAACAACCTCTTATATGGCACCGCGCAGGTCAAAGGCCTGACCACGGTTTTCGACAAGCACCGCTTGCTCGGCCGCGTGCAGGTTGGCGGCAGCGCCACCAATGGCTACAACTCGATCCCGCCGTCGCTGCGTTTCTTTGCCGGTGGCGATCAGAGCGTGCGCGGTTACGACTACCAGAGCCTGTCGCCGAAAAACTCCGACGGCGACCGCATCGGTGGTCGCTACATGATTGCCGGCAGCGTTGAGTATCAGTATTCGATCGCTGAGAAATGGCGGGTCGCGACCTTCGTCGACCAAGGCAACTCTTTCAACAAACTCGAACTGCCCGACCTCAAGACCGGGGTCGGCGTAGGTGTGCGCTGGGTCTCGCCGGTCGGGCCGATCCGCCTAGACCTCGCTCATGCGCTGGACGACGACGGCGGCATCCGGCTGCACTTTTCCATGGGGCCTGAGCTGTGAAGCGTGGTTTGAAAATTACCGCGCTGACGTTGTTGGCGCTGGTTTTATTGATCGTCTTGAGCCTCGCCGCGCTGCTCGGTACGCAGGCGGGCAGTCGCTGGGCGCTGGGCCTGATGCCGGGTTTGAGCGTGGAGAATTTCCAGGGTCGCCTCGGTGGCCAATGGAGCGCCGATCATTTGGTGTGGCAGCAGGACACAAGCCGCGTCGAGCTGAACAGGGCGATCTTTGCCTGGTCGCCGCTGTGCCTGACGCGCATGACCTTGTGCATCGATCAGCTCAAGGCCGATCAGGTGATTCTGCAATTCCCGCCGAGCGAAGAAACCACCGAGAGCGGCCCGATCAAATTGCCGGATCTGCAATTGCCGCTGGCCATTGAACTCGGCGATGTCGAGGTCGGCAGTCTGTTGTTCAACGGCAGCGAACAGCTCAAGGGCTTGCAACTGGCGGCGCACTGGACCGCTCAGGGTCTGCAGATCGACAGTGTGAAATTGCAGCGTGACGAACTCAGCCTGAACCTGTCCGGCCTGCTGCAACCGAGCGGTAACTGGCCGTTGAACATTCAGGGCGATCTGACCTTGCCCGCGCCCGGCAGCGAACCGTGGATCCTGGCACTGAAAGTCGACGGCGATCTGCTGAAAACCCTCAACCTGCACGCCGACAGCCGTGGCTACCTCGACGGCCAGTTGAGCGGCGAGCTGCAAGCGTTGGCGGAAAACCTCCCGGCCAGGTTGCGCATCACCAGCGACGCGTTCAAACCGAGCGCCGATCTGCCGGACACCCTGCAATTCAACCAGTTGGTATTGACCGGCGAAGGCGACCTGAAAAACGGTTATCAGCTACTCGGCAACGCCACGCTGCCCGCGGAAAAATCGCCGGTGGCGTTGCTGCTCAAAGGCAAGGTCGACGCCAGCGGCGCGCAAATCGCCGGGCTCGATCTCAACGCCAACGACAAGCAAAGCCTTAAGCTCACCGGCAATGTCGACTGGAGCAAAGGCCTCAGCGCCCAGGCCAACATCAACTGGCAAGACTTCCCGTGGCATCGCCTCTATCCAGAAATCGACGAGCCACAAGTCGCTTTGCGTACCTTCACCGGCGAAGTGTCCTACACCGACGGTCAGTACCTCGGCAATTTCGCTGCCGCACTCGATGGCCCGGCCGGGGCGTTCACCCTGAGCAGTCCGTTCAGCGGCAGCCTCGAACAGATCGCCTTGCCGCAACTGGTCATGCAGGCCGGGCAGGGCAGGGCCGAAGGGCACGTCAATGTGCGCTTCGCCGACGGCATCGCCTGGGATACCGCGCTGGATCTGTCGGCGCTCAACCCGGCGTACTGGGTCGCGGAACTGCCGGGCACCCTGGCCGGGCCGCTGAAGAGCAAAGGCGAGATGAAGAATGAGCGACTGAGCCTCAGCGCCGACCTCGATCTCAAAGGCAAACTGCGCGGCCAACCGGCGATTCTGCAAGCCAAGGCTGACGGCGCGGGCGAGCGGTGGAACCTCAATGCCCTGCTAATCCGCCTCGGCGATAACAGCATCAGCGGCAAGGGCAGCCTGCAGGACAAGCTCGGCGGGCAGATCGATATCAAGCTGCCGCGTCTCGCGCAGTTATGGCCGCAATTGCGCGGGCAGGTCAACGGTCAGGTCAACGTCGCTGGCACGCTGAAGGCGCCACAGGGCAAGCTCGATCTGCAAGGTTCGCAACTGGCCTTTCAGGACAATCGCCTGCAAAGCCTCAACCTCGACGCCACCCTCGACAGTGCGCAACGAGCGAAAATCAATCTCAAAGGCAGCGGCATTCAGACCGGCGACACCTCCCTGGGCACCCTGACCGCCAGTGCTCAGGGCGACATCAAGAGTCAGAAACTCAGCCTCGATCTGCTCGGACCCAAGCTGAAACTGGCGCTGGGACTGGACGGCAATCTGGACAAGGGCAACTGGCGCGGTCGCTTGGCCAGCGGCGATATTCAGGCCGGTGGCCAGGACTGGAAACTGCAAAACCCGGCGAGACTGGAGCGCTTGGCGGACGGCCAGATCAATTTCGGCGCGCATTGCTGGCTGTCCGGCAATGCGAGCCTGTGTGGTGAAGACCAGCGCCTGATGCCCGAGCCGAAGCTGCGCTATCACCTCAAGCAATTCCCGATCGAAAGCCTCGCGCAATGGCTGCCCAAGGACTTCGCCTGGCAGGGCCGGCTCAATGCCGATCTGCAACTGGACCTGCCGGCCAGCGGCCCGAACGGCGTGGTCAGTGTCGATGCCAGCGGCGGCACCCTGCGCGTGCGCGACAAGGATCAGTGGCTGGATTTTCCCTACCAGACGCTCAAGCTCAGCAGCAAACTCACGCCCAAGCGCGTCGACACCGAGCTCAACTTCGTCGGCGGCAAACTCGGTGAGTTGATGGTGCAGGCGCAGCTCAATCCGCTGCCGAAAAACAAACCGCTGAGCGGCTCGTTCCGCCTCTCCGGGCTCGATTTGTCGGTGGCGCGGCCGTTTGTGCCGATGGTGGAAAAGCTCACCGGCCGGCTCAACGGTAGCGGCACGCTCTCCGGCGGCCTGCTCGCGCCGCTGGTCAACGGCACCGTGCAGCTCAGCGACGGCGAAGTGTCCGGCGCTGAACTGCCGATGGAGCTGCAGAACCTGCAACTGACCGCGGCGATTGCCGGCGAATCGGTGCGTCTGGACGGCGGCTGGAACAGCGGCAAGACTGGCCGGGGCAGCCTCAACGGCAACGTCGCCTGGGGCCAGGCGCTGGTGGTCGATCTGGCGCTCAAGGGCACGCAATTGCCCGTCAGCGTCGAACCCTACGCCAAACTCGAAATGGCCCCGGATCTGCAGATTTCCATGGCCGGCGATGAGCTGAAAGTTGCGGGCAAGGTGCTGGTGCCCAAAGGCGAAATCACCGTGCGCGAGCTACCACCATCAACGGTGAAAGTCTCCGACGACACCATCATCGTTGGCGCGCAAACCGAGGAGGGCAAACCGCCGATCGCGATGAAAATGGACATCGACGTGATCGTCGGTCAGGACAAGCTGAGCTTCGCCGGTTTCGGCCTGACCGCCAATCTGCAAGGCCAGGTGCACATTGGCGACAATATGGACACCCGTGGCGAGCTCTGGCTCAACGACGGCCGCTATCGTGCCTATGGCCAGCGCCTCACGGTACGGCGTGCGCGTCTGTTGTTCGCCGGCCCCATCGACCAGCCGTATCTGGACATCGAAGCGATCCGTCAGACCGACGACGTCATCGCCGGCATTCGCCTGAGCGGCAGCGCCGAACAGCCGACCACGCAGATCTTTTCCGAACCGGCGATGAGCCAGGAACAGGCGCTGTCGTACCTGGTGCTGGGCCGTCCGCTGAGCACCAGCGGCGAAGACAACAACATGCTCGCCCAAGCCGCATTGGGCCTCGGTCTGATGGGCAGCGCCGGGGTCACCAGCGGGCTGGCCAAGGATCTGGGCATCGAGGATTTCCAACTCGACACCCAGGGCAGCGGCAACGACACCAGCGTCGTCGCCAGCGGCAACATTTCCGAAAAACTCAGCCTGCGCTACGGCGTCGGCGTCTTCGAACCGGCCAGCACCATCGCCTTGCGCTACAAGCTGAGCAAGAAGGTCTACGTCGAAGCGGCGAGCGGCGTCGCGAGTTCGCTGGATATTTTCTACAAGCGGGATTTCTAGAGCGCATCTGCTCATTTCAACCGAGTCGCACCCTTCGCGAGCAGGCTCGCTCCCACAGTTGGAATGCGTTCCCCTGTAGGAGTGAGCCTGCTCGCGATGAGGCCATCAGCCGCGCCATTGATGGTGGATGAAAGGACGCATCGGGAGCAGTCTCACTCCTACAGGGGAATGCATTCCAGCGCCTCTGCATCGCTAAAACGCAACTAATTACCAAGCCCCCTAACTATTGCGTTGACATTCGCTGCCTAAGCAGTAACATCTCGACATACATTCACTGCCTAGGCAGTCATCAGGTCGACATATGAAGCATTTCACTCCGGAAGAATTCAAACACTGCCACCTCGGCCTGTTGCTCGGGCGTGCCGCGTTGCTCAAGGACCGGATCATCGACACCCACATGGAACCCCACGGCATCACCGCCGCGCAGTTCAAGGTGCTGATCATCATGGCCCAGTTTGGCGTCGACACCCCGGCCGAGCTGTGCCGGCATCTGTCGCTGGACAGCGGGTCGATGACGCGCATGCTCGATCGTCTCGAGCAGAAGGCTTTTCTGCTTCGTCAGCGCAGCGAAGGTGACCGGCGTCAGGTGCAGCTGAAGCTGACCGAGCAGGGCCAGCAACTGGCTGATCGCCTGCCGCACATCGGTGCCGATGCGATGAATGAACTGGCCGGCGCGATCTCCCGCGACGAGCTGAAGACCCTCGAATACATCCTCAAGAAAATCCTCCTGGCCGCCGGTGACCCAATCACCGTCCAGCGTTTGGGTGAACACAATGAACGCTAAAATCGTGCGCAGCAGCCTGACGCTGCTGCTGTCGGCGATGATCCTCGCCGGTTGCGCCAACTACAGCGGCCTCGACACCGAAGGCCAGCGCCTCGACGCGGCGCAGTTGAAGACAGCGCAGTCTCTGCAAGGCGTGACACTGTCACCGGCGGCATGGCCGAAAAGCGACTGGTGGAGCAGCCTTGGCGATCCGCAGCTCGACGGTCTGATCCGCGAAGCCCTGCACGATAGCCCGGACATGCAGATCGCCGAAGCCCGCGCCCATCAGGCCAGTGCCGCCGCGTATGCCGCCGATGCCGAACGCTATCCGACCCTCGACGCCAGCGCCGGCATCAGCCGTTCGCGTCTGGCCCGTGACCAGGATCCGCGGGGGCAGGGCGGGGCTTACGCGACGGTGCGCAATGTCAGCGCCGGCTTCAATTACAACTTCGACTTGTGGGGCGGCCAGCGCGATGCCTGGGAAGCCGCACTCGGTGAGGCCCGTGCTGCTGAAGTCGACCGTCAGGCCGCCCAGCTGACCCTCGCCGCTGACGTCGCCCGCGCGTACAGCGATCTCGGTCAGGCGCACATCGTTTACGACCTCGCCAGCGAGGACCTCAAGCGCACCCGGCAAATGCTCGACCTCAGTCAGCGCCGCTTGAGTTCGGGGATCGACAGCCAGTACCAGTTCCAGCAAACCCAGAGTCTGGAAGCCAGTTCCCAGGCCAGCCTGATCGACGCGGAAAAACGCCTGAACAGCGCGAAAATCGCCTTGGCGGTATTGCTCGGCAAAGGCCCCGATCGCGGCAACGAGATCTCCCGACCGAAAGTCCTGCAAGCCAGTGCCGTGGCGGTGCCGTCGGTGTTGCCAGCGGAACTGCTCGGCCGCCGCCCGGATCTGGTCGCGGCGCGCTGGCGTGTCGAAGCGGCGAGCAAAGATATCGACGCGGCGAAAACCCGCTTCTATCCCAACCTCAACCTGTCGGCTTCGGCCGGGGCGGAGTCATTGCTGGGTGATGCGATGTTCGGTTCCGCCAGCCGTTTCTTCAGCATTGCGCCGACCGTATCGCTGCCGATTTTCGATGGCGGACGCCTGCGCGCCAGCCTCGATGCGCGCGACGCCGATTACGATCTGGCGGTGGCGCAATACAACAAGAGCCTGGTCAAAGCGCTCGGCGATGTCGGCGACACCATCAACCAGTTACGTGATATCGGCCGGCAGATCGGCGCGCAGCAACACGCCACCGACATCGCTCAGGATTCTTACAGCACGGTCGTCCAGCGTTACGGTTCCGGCATCGGCAACTACCTGGACGTGCTCAGCATCGAGCAGCAACTGCTCCAGGCCCAGCGTCAGCTGGCGACCCTCAATGCCGAGCAGATCGACCTGTCGATTCAACTGATGCAAGCGCTGGGCGGCGGCTTTCAGGGTGAAAACCTGAACGCAGCCAACGCCAGCCCAGCCTCGTCGCACTACTAATTCAAGGTATTTGTCATGGCCACTGCCGAAAACACCCAAGCTCCAGACAACACCCCGGACACCGGCAACCCGCGCAAACGCAAGGTGATGCTGCTGGCCCTCGCCGTGGTCGTCCTGCTCGCCATTGCCGGCGTCTGGGCCTATCACGAATTCATTGGGCGCTTTAACGAAAGCACCGACGATGCCTACGTCAACGGCAACGTGGTGGAGATCACGCCGCTGGTCACCGGCACCGTGGTCAGCATCGGCGCCGACGACGGTGATCTGGTCCACGAAGGCCAGGTGCTGGTCAACTTCGACCCCAACGATGCCGAAGTCGGCCTGCAAAGTGCCAAGGCCAAACTGGCGCGCACCGTGCGTCAGGTGCGCGGTTTGTACAGCAACGTCGACGGCATGAAAGCCCAGGTCAACGCGCAACAGGCCGAGGTGCAGAAGGCCCAGGACAACTACAACCGACGGAAAAATCTCGCCCAGGGCGGGGCGATTTCCCAGGAAGAGCTGTCCCACGCGCGCGACGATCTGACCTCGGCGCAGAACGCACTGGCCAACGCCAAACAGCAACTGAAAACCACTAGCGCACTGGTCGACGACACCGTGGTCTCGTCGCACCCGGACGTGATGTCGGCGGCTGCCGATCTGCGTCAGGCCTACCTGACCAATGCGCGCAGCACCCTGATCGCGCCGGTCACCGGTTATGTCGCCAAGCGCACCGTGCAACTCGGTCAGCGCGTGCAGCCGGGCACCGCGCTGATGGCGGTGATTCCGCTGGATCAGCTGTGGATCGACGCCAACTTCAAGGAAACCCAACTGCGTGACATGCGCATCGGCCAGCCAGTGGATATCGAGGCCGACATTTACGGCAGCGACGTGAAATACAGCGGCACCGTCGACAGCCTCGGCGCTGGTACCGGCAGCGCGTTTGCCTTGCTGCCGGCGCAGAACGCTACCGGCAACTGGATCAAGATCGTCCAGCGCGTGCCGGTGCGCATTCACATCAATGCCGAAGAGCTGGCCAAACACCCGCTGCGTGTAGGTCTGTCGACCAATGTCGAAGTGAATCTGCACGACCAGAGCGGCCCGGTGCTGGCCCAGCAACCGCCGCAAAAAGCCTCGTTCAGCACCAACGTCTACGAGCGCCAACTGGCTGAAGCGGACGCGATGATTGCCCAGTTGATTCACGACAACAGCGCCGCAGCGGGCAAGACCGCACAGCGCTGATCTGCACGGACCTTGTAGGAGTGAGCCTGCTCGCGATAGCGGTGTGTCAGAGCCAAATATCTTGGCTGATACACCGCTATCGCGAGCAGGCTCACTCCTACAGGGGTGTGGTGTCCATCAGGTTTCATAGGATTCACAATGAGCAATAACGCTTCTTTCACGCCGCCCAGCCTGTTGCTCAGCACCATCGGCCTGTCGCTGGCGACGTTCATGCAAGTGCTCGACACGACCATCGCCAACGTGGCGTTGCCGACGATTTCCGGCAACCTCGGGGTGAGCTCGGAGCAGGGCACCTGGGTGATCACTTCGTTCGCCGTGAGCAACGCGATCGCGTTGCCGCTGACCGGTTGGCTGAGCCGCCGCTTCGGCGAGGTGAAGCTGTTTCTGTGGGCGACGATGCTGTTTGTGCTGGCGTCGTTTCTCTGCGGTATCTCGACTTCGATGCCCGAGCTGATCGGCTTTCGTGTGCTGCAAGGCCTGGTCGCCGGGCCGCTGTATCCGATGACGCAGACGCTGTTGATCGCGGTCTATCCGCCGGCAAAACGCGGGATGGCCCTGGCCTTGCTGGCGATGGTCACGGTGGTCGCGCCGATTGCCGGTCCGATTCTCGGTGGCTGGATCACCGACAGTTACAGCTGGCCGTGGATCTTCTTCATCAACGTGCCGATCGGCATCTTTGCGGTGATGGTGGTGCGTTCGCAACTGGCGAAACGGCCGGTGGTCACCAGTCGCCAACCGATGGATTACGTCGGCCTGATCACCTTGATCATTGGCGTTGGCGCATTGCAGGTGATCCTCGACAAAGGCAATGATCTGGACTGGTTCGAGTCGAACTTCATCATTGTCGGCGCGGCGATTTCCGTGGTGGCGCTGGCGGTGTTCGTGATCTGGGAAATGACCGACCGCCACCCGGTGGTCAACCTGCGCCTGTTTGCCTATCGCAACTTCCGCATCGGCACGCTGGTGCTGGTCTTGGGTTACGCCGGGTTCTTCGGCATCAACCTGATCCTGCCGCAGTGGCTGCAAACGCAAATGGGTTACACCGCGACCTGGGCCGGTCTGGCCGTGGCGCCGATCGGGATTCTGCCGGTGTTGCTGTCGCCGTTTGTCGGCAAGTACGCGAACAAGTTCGACCTGCGTTTGCTGGCCGGGCTGGCGTTTCTGGCGATTGGTTTGAGCTGCTTTATGCGCGCAGGATTCACCAATGAGGTGGACTTCCAGCACATCGCGCTGGTGCAGTTGTTCATGGGCATCGGCGTGGCGCTGTTCTTCATGCCGACCCTGAGCATTCTGATGTCGGACTTGCCGCCGAGCCAGATTGCCGATGGCGCTGGCCTGGCGACGTTTCTGCGGACACTGGGCGGCAGCTTCGCGGCGTCGCTGACCACCTGGATCTGGATTCGCCGCGCCGATCAGCATCATGCGTACATGAGCGAGAGCATCAGCACCTTCGAGCCGGCGACGCGCGAGACGTTGAACGCGCTGGGCGGGGCGAGTCAGTCGGCGTATGCGCAGATGGACCAGATCCTCACGAGTCAGGCGTACATGTTGTCGACCGTGGATTACTTCACGCTGCTGGGGTGGGGATTCATGGGGTTGATTCTGATCGTCTGGCTGGCGAAACCGCCGTTTGCTGCCAAAGCCGGGCCGGCCGCTTCGGGGCACTAAGATCAAAAGCCCCTCACCCTAACCCTCTCCCGGAGGGATAGGGGACTGACCGCGGTGGATGTTCGGTATACCTCGACGTGCCAGACTTTAGTCGAACTCAGGTTTGAATAGCATGAAGATCGGCTCCCACCCTAACCCTCTCCCGGAGGGATAGGGGACTGGCCGCGGTGGATGTTCGATATACATCGACGTGCCAGACTTCAGTCGAACTCAGGTTTGAATAGCATGAAGATCGGCTCCCTTTCCCCCTCGCCCCCCTGGGGGAGAGGGCTGGGGTGAGGGGGTAGCGCTCTTCAGCCGTGCGGCAAAGCCAGTGGCGGGGCGAAGTCGAACGGGGCCAATGCGTACCCGCTCTCATCCACCTGCAACGCCCAACCCTGACGATCCCAATCCCCCAGCACAATCCGCTTCGCCGCCTGTTCACCGAGCTGCAGCTTGTGAATCGCCGGGCGGTGGGTGTGGCCGTGGATCAGGGTTTTCACGCCATATTCCTGCATGATTCGCGGAATTTCCTCAGGCGTGACATCGACAATGTCATTGGCCTTCATCCGCGTCTGCGCCTTACTCTCGCTACGCAGCTTGCGCGCCAGTTTATGGCGGCTGCTCAGCGGCAGATGACGGAGGATGAACAGGGTGATCGGGTTGCGCAGGTAGCGGCGCAGCTTCATGTAGCCGACGTCGCGGGTGCACAGGCTGTCGCCGTGCATCAGCAGCACCGGCTCGCCGTAGAACTGCACGACACTCGGATCCTTCAGCAATGTGCAGCCGGCCTGTTTGCAGAAGGCCTTGCCGAGCATGAAGTCGCGATTGCCGTGCATGAGAAAAATCGCCGTACCGCTGTCGCTCAAATCGCGCAGGGCCTGGCAGATGGAACGCTGAAAGGGCGTCATGGCGTCGTCGCCAATCCACGCCTCGAAGAAGTCGCCGAGGATGTACAACGCACTCGCGGTGCGGGCGCGTCCGGCGAGCAAATCCAGAAACGCCCGGGTGATGTCCGGGCGCTCCTCTTCCAGATGCAAGTCTGAAATCAGCAATATCACGCTGCGATGATCTCGGCTTTCTCGATGATCACGTCTTCTGCGGGTACGTCCTGGTGGCCGGCCTTGGAAGTGGTCGACACGCCTTTGATCTTGTCGACAACGTCGGTGCCCTGGGTGACTTTACCGAATACCGCGTAGCCCCAGCCCTGCACGTTCTTGCCGCTGTGGTTGAGGAAGGTGTTGTCGGCGACGTTGATGAAGAACTGTGCCGAAGCCGAATGCGGCTCCATGGTGCGGGCCATGGCGACGGTGTATTTGTCGTTGGAAAGACCGTTGTCCGCTTCGTTCTGGATGCTTGGACGCTTGTCTTTCTTTTCTTTCATGCCAGGCTCGAAACCGCCGCCCTGGATCATGAAGTTTCCGATGACGCGGTGGAAAACAGTGTTTTCGTAGTGACCGGCCTTCACGTACTCGATGAAGTTGGCAACGGTGATCGGCGCCTTTTCAGCGTTCAGTTCGATGACGATCTCGCCATGGTTGGTGGTCAGTTTGACTTGAGTCATGGTCATTACTCTTCATAGGGAATTCGTGGTTCTGGGACCTTCAGCCCCACAACCGGTTCAGCCTGCTTCGGCCAAGGTGCGCAGTTTAGCGTGACAGGCGCGAATTTCGAGGCGGTTTTTCATTTCCCGGCGATTAAATGCATGCCTTTATCGGGCCTGCTCTGTCAGGCCCTTGACAGCATCGGCTATGATAACGGCTTTGTTTTGTCTGGCCCCTCTTTGCGGCCGCGCACCTGTACGTCAAGGATCCTATGAGCAAGCCCACTGTCGACCCTACCTCGAATGCCAAGTCCGGCCCTGCCGTGCCGGTCAACTTCCTGCGGCCGATCATCCAGGCAGACCTGGACTCGGGCAAGCACACCCAGATCGTGACTCGCTTCCCACCGGAGCCCAACGGCTACCTGCACATCGGCCACGCCAAGTCGATCTGCGTCAACTTCGGTCTGGCCCAGGAGTTCGGCGGCGTCACGCACCTGCGTTTCGACGACACCAACCCGGCCAAGGAAGATCAGGAATACATCGACGCGATCGAAAGCGACGTCAAATGGCTGGGCTTCGAATGGTCCGGTGAAGTGCGCTACGCCTCGCAGTATTTTGACCAGTTGCACGACTGGGCCGTCGAGCTGATCAAGGCCGGCAAGGCCTACGTCGACGACCTGACTCCGGAGCAGGCCAAGGAATACCGTGGCAGCCTGACCGAGCCGGGCAAGAACAGCCCGTTCCGCGACCGCACCGTGGAAGAGAACCTCGACCTGTTCGCGCGCATGAAGGCCGGTGAGTTCGCCGACGGCGCCCGCGTGCTGCGCGCGAAGATCGACATGGCTTCGCCGAACATGAACCTGCGCGACCCGATCATGTATCGCATCCGCCACGCTCATCACCACCAGACCGGTGACAAGTGGTGCATCTACCCGAACTACGACTTCACCCACGGCCAGTCGGACGCCATCGAAGGCATCACCCATTCGATCTGCACCCTCGAGTTCGAAAGCCATCGTCCGCTGTACGAGTGGTTCCTGGACAACCTGCCGGTGCCGGCGAACCCGCGCCAGTACGAGTTCAGCCGCCTGAACCTCAACTACACGATCACCAGCAAGCGTAAGCTCAAGCAACTGGTTGACGAGAAGCACGTGAATGGCTGGGACGATCCGCGCATGTCCACGCTGTCGGGCTTCCGCCGCCGTGGCTACACGCCGAAATCGATCCGCAACTTCTGCGAAATGATCGGCACCAACCGTTCCGACGGCGTGGTCGACTTCGGCATGCTCGAATTCAGCATCCGCGACGACCTCGACCACAGCGCACCGCGCGCGATGTGCGTGCTGCGTCCGCTGAAAGTGGTCATCACCAACTACCCGGAAGGCCAGGTCGAAAACCTCGAACTGCCACGCCACCCGAAAGAAGACATGGGCGTGCGCGCGCTGCCGTTCGCCCGGGAAATCTACATCGACCGCGAAGACTTCATGGAAGAGCCGCCGAAGGGCTACAAGCGCCTGGAACCGGCCGGTGAAGTGCGTCTGCGCGGCAGCTACGTGATCCGTGCCGACGAAGCGATCAAGGACGCCGACGGCAATATCGTCGAACTGCGTTGCTCGTACGACCCGGACACCCTCGGCAAGAACCCGGAAGGGCGCAAGGTCAAAGGCGTGATCCACTGGGTGCCGGCCGCCGCCAGCGTCGAGTGCGAAGTACGTCTGTACGATCGCCTGTTCCGTTCGCCGAACCCGGAAAAGGCCGAAGACAGCGCCAGCTTCCTCGACAACATCAACCCTGACTCGCTGCAAGTGCTGACCGGTTGTCGCGCCGAGCCATCGCTCGGCAACGCCCAGCCGGAAGACCGTTTCCAGTTCGAGCGCGAAGGCTACTTCGTCGCGGATCTCAAGGACTCGAAACCCGGTCAGCCGGTATTCAACCGTACCGTGACCCTGCGTGATTCGTGGGGCCAGTGAGTGAGTCAAGGAACTAACGTGCTAACGATCTACAACACGCTCACCAAGAGCAAAGAAGTCTTCAAGCCGCTGGATGGCAACAAGGTGCGCATGTACGTCTGCGGGATGACCGTGTACGACTACTGCCACCTCGGCCACGGCCGCAGCATGGTCGCGTTCGACCTGGTGACGCGCTGGTTGCGCTTCAGCGGTTATGACCTGACCTACGTGCGCAACATCACCGACATCGACGACAAGATCATCAATCGCGCCCGCGAGAACGGTGAGTCGTTCGAAGCGCTGACCGAGCGTATGATCGCCGCGATGCACGAAGACGAAGCGCGCCTGAATATCCAGAAGCCGGACATGGAACCGCGCGCCACCGATCACATCGCCGGCATGCACGCGATGATCCAGACCCTGATTGACAAGGGCTACGCTTACGCCCCGGGCAACGGCGACGTGTACTACCGCGTCGCCAAATTCATGGGCTACGGCAAGCTGTCGCGCAAGAAGATCGAAGACCTGCGCATCGGCGCACGCATCGAAGTCGACGAGTCGAAGGAAGACCCGCTCGATTTCGTCCTGTGGAAAGCTGCCAAGCCGGGCGAGCCGAGCTGGGAATCGCCATGGGGCGCCGGACGTCCGGGCTGGCACATCGAGTGCTCGGTGATGTCGACCTGCTGCCTCGGTGAGACTTTCGACATTCATGGGGGCGGCAGCGACCTGGAGTTCCCGCACCACGAAAACGAAATCGCCCAGAGCGAAGCGGCCACCGGCAAGACCTACGCTAACGCGTGGATGCATTGCGGAATGATCCGTATCAATGGCGAGAAGATGTCCAAGTCCCTGAACAACTTCTTCACCATCCGCGACGTGCTCGACAAATACCACCCGGAAGTCGTGCGTTACCTGCTGGTGTCGAGCCACTACCGCAGCGCGATCAACTATTCGGAAGACAACCTCAAGGACGCCAAGGGCGCACTCGAGCGTTTCTACCACGCATTGAAAGGTCTGCCGTCCGTGGCGCCGGCCGGTGGCGAAGCGTTCGTCGAGCGTTTCACCACGGTGATGAACGACGACTTCGGCACCCCCGAGGCCTGCGCCGTGCTGTTCGAAATGGTGCGCGAGATCAACCGTTTGCGTGAGAGCGATCTCGCTGCAGCGGCGGGTCTGGCGGCGCGCTTGAAAGAACTGGCGAGTGTGCTGGGCGTGTTGCAGCTTGAGGCCGATGACTTCCTGCAGGCGGGCGCTGAAGGGCGTGTCGATGCGGCTGAAGTGGACGCACTGATTGCCGCGCGTCTGGCGGCACGTGCGGGCAAGGATTGGGCTGAGTCCGATCGTATCCGTGATCAGCTCACGGCGATGGGCGTTGTGCTGGAAGACGGCAAGGGCGGGACGACCTGGCGTCTGGCTGACTGAGCAAGAAGCCAAAAGCCAAAAGCCCCTCACCCTAACCCTCTCCCGGAGGGAGAGGGGACTGACCGTGTTCTGGTCAAACGATACTGGACACGGTTATAGGGTTTAGGTCATTTCTCATGCTGCCAAGGCTTCCATTGCTACCGGAGTCCGATATCCGTTGTGAC
>NZ_QETJ01000075.1:0-23481 GCF_003105095.1 Pseudomonas sp. NDM
AACAACGCAATCAACTGTAGGAGTGAGCCTGCTCGCGATGGCGGCATTACAGTCGACACTTCTGTGTCTGTTGAACCGCTATCGCGAGCAGGCTCACTCCTACAGGGGGCGGTGCAAGGCTCAGGTTTGCTTCGGGGGATTCGGATCAGGATCGAAGGTATGCGGCGGTGCCACTTGCAACGTGGTCACCGAGCCCTGCGCCGACAACGAATAGGTGACCTTGGAGATCAGCATGTCACCATCGAAATCGAGCACCGGGTCCTTGACCTTCACCAGCGTGTTGTGGCGCCACAAATCGCCGTTGCTCTGCCGCCAGCCCTGGACCTGATAGGTGGTGGTCTGCGCACGGCCCATGCGGGTGGCGCTTTCCCATTGGGCACGCTGCTGCGCCAACTCAAAGGTCAGTTGCGTGCCTTCATTGATCACCGTGGTGCGCCGACGTTTGAAACTCAGGTCCGCCGCCGTCGATTCGACTTCGCTGACCGCCGCGCCGCTTTTCGCATCCGAGCCTTTTTGCTGGCCGATCACCCGGTACTCGGAAAACACCTGGCTGAAATCCATCGGCGCATTGGCCGAGAGGATGTTCTTGCCCAACTCCAGCGCATCGCTGGCGCGTCCGCCGCTGCCGGGTTTGGCCAACACCAACTGGCCCAGTTCGTTGTCGGTGGAAAACACCCGCAGCAGCGAGAGCAGCCGGTCGATCGACTGAAACACCGTTTCACCCGGCACGATGGTGTGTTTGGTCAGGCGAGTGGTTTCGCTGATTTCATTGACGACCCACAGCCCATATTCGCTCGCCAGATCGCGGACGATGCTCAGCAACGGTTGTTGCTGCCATTGGCTGGGCAGGTTGCGGGCGGCGCAATCGACCAGATCCTGGGTTTTCGAACTGCCTTCAATGGTCAGGCTGATCTGCCGTCCGTCATAGCGGATCGGCGCCTTGAACACGTAGCCGGTGAGCACCAGGTCCTTGCCGATTTTTACTTCGCAGGGGTCGCCCGGTTTGATTCTTTGATCCACGGTCTGCCCCGGCCATTGCCAGGTGATGTCGAGCTTGAAGGTGCGGAACTGACGCTCAAGATCAGCAGTGATTTCGACGCTTTTCCAGCCGCCGTATTCCATGTCGTTGACCGTCAGCGTGACGTGATTGTCCATCTCGTTCATGGCGTCACTCCCGCGAGACTTTCACGTCATTGGGCGAGAAACCGGGATGGGTGATCCCGTTGCGCTGAGTCACTTCGTCGACTCGCGTGGCGTCGCCGAACTGCTTGTAGGCCACGACCACTGCCGGAAAGCTTTCCTGAAACGACTTGCTGACTTGCCGCACGCCGGAGGACGCCACCGCTTTGAGATGAGCCACCAGCGCCTCCTTTACATCATTGATGGCCTGGAAGTGCGCAGGCCCGGCTTTCGCCAGCATCGGATCAATGGCGGCAGTCACCGCCGTGCGCAGGGCTTGCATATCATCGCTGACAGGCACTTCCTGACGGCTGACCGGTGATGTCGACTGTTGAGCCACCGACGGTGCCGACGCCAGTTTTACCGGCGTGGTCGCCACTGGCATCGAGGCCACCCACTGCGCGACTTTGACCAGCATCGTGTCTTGCACCAGATCGGCCATCGCTTGCGCTGCGGCATTGGTGTCCTTGCCGGTGGTGATCTTCGGCGCATCGGCCTTGCGAATCGCTTCGAGTTGCTGCGACACGTCGGCAATCACGCCACGGTAGCCTTCCTTGGCAAACGCTTTCAGCTCCTTGATATCGCCGAGCAAACCCTTGAATTCTGCCGCCACTTCCCTGGGCAGCTCCTTCACGGCTTTGACCAGTTCGGTGATCTGCCGATATTGCTCGATCAACGGTTTCAGTTGCTCCTTGATCACCTCGTAGACGCCGGTAAGGCTGTTGCGCAGGTTGGTGATGCCGATCCGCGCAGCCTTGATCAGCGCCATCGCCTGTTCGAAACGCGCCACCGCCGAACCCAGCAGACCGTCGGCTTTGGCCAGCAGCACTTTCTGTGTGCTGACCGTGGCCGTCGGAAACGGCAGCGGCTGATCGGGATAAAACTTCAAGGCGAACGTCACCAGCCCACCATCCTGGCGAGTGTGGGTCATGTCGCATTCGCCGACCTTGACTTGCAGGCGTCCGAGCCACGGATGCACCAGCTCGCCACGACCCTGCTCCAGCGCCTTGAGCAGCTTGTCGCGCTGCTCCAGGCAATCGGGGCCGATGATGAACGCGGTCAGATCGTGGGTCTTGGCCTGCTGGCCGAGGTCCTCGAAAAAAGGCAAGTCGCGCTGCGGGTATTCGTGCAACTGCCCTTTGCGACCGACCGGGGTTTTCGCCTGGTCGATCCAGAAACCGACACCCCGAAAGGATGCCGGCAACAAACGGTCACGCCAGTTCATTGGAACCTCCTGTCGACAGCGAGCGATAGCCGATGCGTGAAGACACGGCCAGGCCAGGTTGATTGGTTTGCGGTTGTTCGGTGCGCAGGCCCGCCGGCGCATTTTCGAAGCGCACGGTCAGACCGCCTTCGAGTTGCGTACGGTTATTGGCGGCGCTTTGCTGGATCAGCGCGCTGGAGGTTTGCGGCAACGAACCGCTTTGCAGTGCACCGTTGCCAGCAGGCGCCGGACTGGCAGCGAAGAACGCCGGTGCCAGTTCGCCTTTGCCTTCGGCATTGGTCTCGCGTTGCGCTTGGGTCAGCGTTTCGACCTTGCCGGTGACCTTGGCGATCAGTCCGGCGAAGCCACCCTCGAACAACTCCTTGATAGGCGCAATGACGGTTTGCAGCTTTTGCCACAACTCGCCGAACCACTCAGTGATCGGCCCCCAACTCTCGATGATCTGATCCAGAGGTTTCCATTCGAACAGACTGTGCAGAAAATCCACGACCGGCGCGGAAAGCGCCAACACGACGCCCCAGATCGCCGAAAAGACCTCACCGATCGGCTGCCAATACTGAGCAATCTGCTCCAGCGGCGACCACTCGAACAGGCTGGTGAAAAAGCCTCTGACCCGCTGCACAGACGTTTGCAGCGCCATCCAGATCGGTTCGAAGAACCCGACAATCCCACCCCAGGCGCTGGTGAGCATTTGCATCGGGAAAAAATCGAACAGTGCCCGCAAAGTATCCCGGGTGCTTTGCACAGCCGATTGCAGCGTCGTCAATATCGCCTGGAAATACGCAACAACGCCTCCCCAGGCGCTGGTGATCATCTGCATTGGCGAGAAGTCGAACAGCGACACGAGGAATTCTTTAGCCGGTAGCGCGACTTCTCGCAGGCCGCTGAACATCGGTTCGAAGAACGCGACAACACCACCCCACGCATCGGTAAGCATCTGCATCGGCGAGAAATCGAACAGGTTTCTGAGAAATGCCATCACCGGCACACTCAAGGCCTTGAGCAATTCCCAGATCGCCGAGAACAGGCCGGTCAGCGGCCCCCAGTTTTCAATGATCACCCCGGCAGGCGACCACGAGAAAACCGACTTGAAGAAGTCGATCACTGGCGCCGTCACGGCCATCACCTTGTCCCAGACTCCGGAGAAAAATCCCGTGACTGGTTCCCACAACGCCGCCAGTGCCGCCAGCGGTCGCCAGTCAAGTACCGAGCGCAACGTCGCCATCGCACTCGCCCCGGCGTTTTTCACGCCCTCCCACATCCCGGTGAAGAACGCGCTGATCGGCGTCCAGTTGGCCACGATCAAACCGGCCGCCACGGCAATGCCCAGGGCGATCAGCATGATCGGGTTGGTCTTGAGCACCATGCTCATGACGTCCATCACCTGCGTCATACCGGTGACCGCGGTTTGCATGGCGGAGAAGGCAATCGCCCCCGCCGCCAGGCCTTCGACCAGTTTCGGGTTGTCGGCGAGCAGGCTGCCAACCTGCGTCAGCATCGGCTCAAGCCCGACCACCAAGGCCCCCACCGCCGGCACCAGCGCGGCGTCCACCGCCGCCGAAACCTTTTGCATCGACGCGCTGAACACGTTCATGTTCTGTGTCGCTGCTGTCGGCGCGGCGGGCAGGTCGACGGTTTTCGCCGTGTCGCTGACTTCGCTCAATTTGCCCTGGAACGCTGCGGCCGATTTGATGCCGTCTAGAAACGGCGTGATCACGCTGCCGCCGTTGAACAGACCACTGATGTCCAGTTTGCCGAGGCCGGTCTGCTCGAGATTGTTTTTAAAACTCTCAACCTTCATGCGCAGGGCGCCCAGTTTGGGCGAGAGTTCATCGATGCCGGTGATCAGCACCGGTTTCGGGGTTTTCTTCTCTTCGTCTGCCATCACTGCACCTGCTGCATCGCATTGATCCGTTGCGCGTGCTCCAGCGATTCGCGGAGCACATCCAGTGGCCTGGCCATCATCTGTTCGGGGTCAACCTTCCAGAACCAGGCCAGGTCATAGGCGACAGCGATCAGGTCGGTGATGGCTCCGACGCCGCACTCATGAAAAAACTCGCGACGGCCCAGCTCAGCGCGTTGAGGTCGGCCAGATCCAACTGGTTGACCGACGACGGCGGGATGCCGGCGCACACGGCGATGTATTTGGCCGCCACGTCCATGTCGAGGCTGACTTCTTCGCTCTTGTCGATCTTGTACGGCAGCGCCTTGATCGTTCGCACTTCCTGCACCGTCGGACGGCGCAGGACGAGTTCGGTCAGGGGCTCGCCGTGGGCTTCGATCGCCACCTGAAGCTTCACTGCGCCGCTCATTGCCAGGTCCCCTTGATGCCCTCGAATTTCAGTTCGATGGTGGCGTCGTCGCCTTTGGAGACCGGTTCCTCGACCAGGTAAGCGCCGGCCAGTACGTAGACTTTGCCGTTGCTGAATTCGCAGGTGACGGTGATATCGGTGCCTTCGATCAGCTTCTTCAGCGGGAAGTCGGCGGTGTGCAGCGCGGTCACTTTGAACGACGGCGCGATATCGGTTTCCTTGTAGAAACCGGGCACGACGGTTTCACGTTTGACGGCCATCAGCGGGGCTTCGCAGCCGCCATTGATGGTCAATTGTGCGCCGTCGACCTTGACGTAGCAGGTGCCTGCAATCAGTTGACCCATGGTGTTTCTCCCTTCAAATAAAAAGCCCACGCGAGGCGGGCTGAATGCTGACGTCGACTGCGCAAATCAGGCCGCGTCGTCGTACTGCAGACGGAACTGGTTGAGCAGTGCGAACACGCGCAGGCCGTTGATGTAATCCGGCGGGAAGAGCACGTTCACGCGGCTCGGGTCCTGCACGTCGCGTTCGACGATCAGGTGCTCGGCGAACAGCTCGGCGTTTTCCACGTGGCCTTCCAGTTCAAGCTTGGCGTACTGCGCGATCAGCTCACCGCGAATGGTCGCTGGCGTGACGATCGGCTGGCCGGCGCCGAAACGGGTGCCGTCGGAGGCCAGTTTGTGCCGCCCGTACTTGCTGGTGATCACGCTTTGCAGACGGCGCACGATGAACGCCGACTGGTGCATGGTTTCGCTGTCCAGATAGGAGTTGTCGGCCTGACCGTAGGCGTTTTTCTGGTAGGTGGTGATCGAGCGCTGGATGCGCACATAACCGCCTTCGTAGTAAGCAGTGGCGATGCCGTAGTTGAGCAGCGACTGACGCTCGGTCAGGGTAAAACGCTCGCTTGCCGGCGCCGGGTCAACGCCCGGCAGACTGCCGCTTTGCGTCGGACGGCTGGCGTCGGCGGAGATGAACACCGCGGTGCGCGCAGCCAGTGCCGCCGCTTGTACCCAGAAGGGTTGCGGTACGCCCGGTTCCAGCGCCTGAATGGTCATGTGCTGATCGTTGCGCGCCTGGCCTGCAGCGACCAGCGTGCCGACGGTGCCGCGTTTGGCACTGTAGACGTGACCGAACAATTGCTTGGCCCACGACCAGCGCCCGGTGCTGTCATCCATGACCGCTTGCCAGACATTCAACGTAGCCAGATCGGACCATGGCAGTGCGATGAACTCGAACGGCTCATCACCCAGTGCCGCGACGGCGGCGATCTGATCCGGCACACCGGCGCCGCCGGTCATGGAGGTGATTGCGCTGGTCAAGCCAGCCGGGGTTTCTTCGCCATTGCTTTTGCCCAGGCGATTGAATTGCAGGCTGATGTCGTTGCCGCTGTCGCCCGTCCATTTGGCAGTCAGGGTGACGACACCTTCGGCAGCGGCAGCGCTCACCGGCAAGTCGGCAGTGGCGTTGATTTTCTGCGCCAGCGCAGTGGCCGCTTGAGCAGCAGTGGCGCCATTGACCACGGTGGCCTGCACACGCACGCCGCCGACATAAAGGTTGAGCATGCCAGCCTGGGTCGCAGCTCCGGTCAGGGTCAGTACACCTTTGGCGATGGCGCCTTCGGTGTTGTGCAGCGGCAGGCACCAGATCTCGCCGATCAGGTCAGCCTTGCGGAAGGTCTCGTACATCGAAGCGAGCATCGAGCCCTGGCCGCCGATGCTTTTCGCCAGTGCCACGCTGGAGACCAGCACCAGTTTGCCGACTTCGGTCGGGGCAATGTTGTCGTTGACCTGCGCGACGATCAAACGGCGCATGGCCGACGTCGCGCTGTTGGCGGCCGAGTTGTCCATTTCGGCATAGAACAGCGGCACACGAATGTCCGCCGGGATGTTGCTGAATCCGATCGCCATTATTTGGCTCCCTGTGGTTTAGCCGCTTTTGCGGTTTTGAGTGTGATGTCGCCGTCCGCCAGACGACGGCGCCACCAGGCGCTGTCCGACACTTCACGGCCTGTAGTCGGCAGCAGATCGCCCGCCTCCGGGTCAGGTACGACTCGGCCGGTGGCCGGCACAACAGTGATGCGGTTGCTCATGGGATTACGTCTCCAGAGAAAGTCATTTCCACCCGGCCATCCGGGCCCGGGCGTTGCAGGTTGGGGTCGGCCGGATCGATCGCGTCGACCCGCACCGTCATCCCGGTAAAGGACGACAAAGCGTCCAGTTCGCGCTCGTGCCAACTCTCCGCAGGCTGACCGGGCAGATTGCGACCGAGCTGGAACTCGGCATAAAAACGCAGGCGATAGAACACGCGGCTGGTGTTGATCGAGACCATCTCGCCGCCGTCGTAAACGATGGCGCTGTAAGTGGAATCAGGTTTGAAACCGACCAGTGCGCGCCACAGTTCGGCACGCAGGTCGTGCAACCCATCCAGCGCTTTTGTCGCGTCGGTAGCGTCAAGCACCAGGACGATTTCGAAGCGGTCGCGGATTGGTTGGGTGATGAGGTTTTGGGTGGTGCCAACACTGGCCAGATCGGCCAGCGGCAGAACGTGGGCCGAGGGTGTCGGGAGATCGGGGTTGCCCTGCAGCAACGCCAGATCGACACCCACCGAAATACGGTTGGCAAGGCTGGGGCATTGCCCACGCAGTTGCGTGAGGATCGGGGTGATCTTCATGGGGTGTTCCAGAGTTGGAGGGAATTGATGAAACCACCGCTCCCACATTGGGTTTTGTGCGGGCTCCAGGCGTTTGGGGCGCGGCGTGGCGAGTCGGTCAGGCAGCGATCGCTGTTTTCAAAAATAAATACCGCTTGGCAAATGGGTAACCAAATATCAAAAAAAGCAGCCCCGACGTTACTCGGGGCTGGCATCAGAAATACTTAAAACGTCCAGATTGGACGCTCGATAAATGGCGTCCATGGCCCGTTATCCCACTGGTAAACCCGTTTCGGCAAAATGGTGGGGGTAAAACCGAATCGGGCCCACACCGGTTTCTCGCTGACAATCGAAAAACTGCCGTTAGCCTGTACCTTGGCCATGGCACCCGGCTTGCCAGCAGTGCCGGTAAACCACAGTGGCGTATTGTTCGCGTCATAAATAACGAAGTTGCCGTCCTCCTGCATAACTGCACGGGTTGCACCTTTATTCTGAGTCCAGCTCGCCCACAGGACACCGAGCGGGCCATTCGAAACCACCAGGTTGCCGTCGGACTGGAAGACTAGAGTGGTTCCCCCCACGACATACCGTCGGTCGACTTCGAGCGTGGTACCGGCTGGAATATAGACAGATTCCACCACCGGACTGATCGGGATGGCAGAGTTACTCGCCCACACGGGCACCGAGTCAACTACGACGAGGTTGCCGTCATTTTGCAACTGCAGATAGGTGCGAATATAAGCGCCCCAAATGTCTTCATTCAGTGGCGTACTGTTGGCAGTGCCCCACATACGTCCGTGAGTCGGGTCGTTCATAAACGCGTAATACATCAGATAAAAATAAATCTTGGATTTATCAATCTGCTTACCCGAGGAGGTATACGGTTGACCGGCGGTAGCGACCCAGACCGGAGTGGCACCATCGTAAATCACCAGGTTGCCATCGGCCTGGACATCCAATTTGAAGCGCTTGTCCGGCGATTGCAGATATTGTCCGGCGGACATCTCATGTAGCGGCAGCAAAACCGAACTGCCATTTTCAGTAAACGGATAACGAGGTAGCGTTGCCATAGAGCTTCACCTATTGCTTGATAAGTTATTGTTTGCAGTCTAAAGCTGTCAGTTCGCTCACAGGCGGGGTGCCAAGACGTTCAGCCTTGGCATAGTTCAATGTCCTGCATCTAGGACATTTGATTTGAATTTGGAATACTGTGTTTACTCGGGCGAGCAAACGGTTGCATTGGCCGCAACGAAAATCGCTCAACATAAAATGACCTCCCTTTCAGATGTGTCGTAATTTGCGTATTACTCCTTGTTGGTATTGCCTGACGGCACTTCGCACACGCCAATGCGCTTGGCCGCCCAGCGTTCGTAAAGACCGATGGCGACATCGGCGCCGGCCATGGCCGTCAGGCAGCCAAACGCGCCAGCGGCCCAGATCGACAAGCCTGCGGCGTACAGCAGCATGATCGCCGAGACGCCGCAGATCATGCAGGCGCCGGAGCGCAGGGCCAGACGCCGCACCAGCGACCAGCCGCGTGCGCCCTCTTTGTCGGCGCGCCACATTTCGCCGGACACCCCACCGATCACGGCGAGCAGAATGACCAGCCAGATCGGCATGTCCGCCAACGCTTGTTGCTCGTTTGTCATGTCACGCCTCCGTGGGCAGTGGGTGATAGATGGGAATTGAGTTCAAATAATGTCTCTTCAGGCAGGCATTCCAAAAAGCCCGGCCTTGCGCCAGGCTTTTCAGTAATGCGGTCCCGCCGATCGATTACTCGGGCTGGAATCAGTAAGGTGCGACTGGCCACGTGATGCTCGCCGGATAACCCGACTGCTGATCGATGTCGCTGAGGGCGATGCAGTATTGCTTGTGGGCCAACAGCCGAGCCCTGTCGTCGCTGGTGGCTGCACCGACGTCGACTTTGAACTGCAACGAGTTCATCAATAGCCAGTTGGCCGCCCCATTCAGCAATTGCCACTTCTGCAGTTCGGCTTCGTTTCGTAGCTCTTCTTCGGTCGGTGCGAAGAAGGTCCAGACCCCATTGAAGGTTGCGCTCCAACCCACCCGAATATCCGTACTGCCGGTTACATCAACCCAAACAGAGGTTGGCGAAGCGGGTGGTTCGGGCATCACTTCACTTTCCTTCAACTGGACAACTCGGTTGTATTCAACCAGTGCATAAAGACTCATTGGTTATTCCTCATTTACTCTTTGGCAGAAATGTCGCCGTGCAACTGGCAGGTATTTAAAAGCCCGGCAACGAGGCCAGGCTTTCCAGTAATGCACTGCGCATTTCAATATTGCGGATGCGCCACGTGTCGCTTATGGCACTTCAGGCCAAATGACGCTCAGTGGATAGCCCGGTTGTTTGTTGACTTGGCTCATCTCGATGAAGAACTGCTTGTAGGCGAGCAGTGCGGCCTCTTCAGCAGGTGTTGCCAGCCCCAGTTCGACTTTTTGTACCAGCGCTGACGATGCCAAGGTGAAGTTGACTTTATCGAAGCGAGTCACTCGTTCGTTACGCATGCGAATAGCCAACAGGGTCGGTTGCCCCCACATGTCGCTATCGGTAAATGTCCAGACGCCGTCGGTGTTCACCGCGTTCCAGGAATAATCGATCTTGGGCAATGCGCTGACATCCACCCAGACCTGGTCCGCCGGAAACTCATCGGTGATCGGGTTAGCGGTTTCATAAATGTTATCGACTTGGCCAGCAACGACACGTGCGTACTTCTTCATGCTCATTATCCTTATTGAGTGCCGGCATCCCGGCGTTCAGTTCCTGCCCGGGTAGGCATTCCAAAAAGCCCGGCGCTTGCACGCCAGGCTTTTCAGTAATGCGCTCCTTCGCCTTCCTTCAAAATCCTGTGTCCTGGAAGGAAGTTGACTTTTCGGCGCTACTGGCGCGGTACGAGTCCGTTCATATTGTTTTTCCGACCGCGGTCCCTGCCCGCCGGATAACTGCTTCTGGTGCTTTACGCTGCACACCCGGGTCAGTTGCCAACCCTCTGAACCGTTGAGGCCGGTTCATCGCTGCCTGTTCTTGTGGAACTAAAGAGCTTGTCTTGCCAGCCGCTTTGTCGAGCGGCTTGATGGCAAGAATATGCATGGATGCATATACAGTCAATGCATAAATGCATTTATTTATGCATTTGTTTTGCACGCATGCATGGAAGCCACGCCGGACAAGGGCGGAATGGATTTCTGCAGGCGAAAAAAAACCTGCCGAGCGGCAGGTTTCAGTTGGATCGAAAGGGTTAGCGGGCGTACATGCCCCACCAGAAGACGTGACCGAGGATAACGATCTGCTCTTCCTGGATTTCCTGGAAGCTGTAGTCCTCGTCCGGATGCTCGTCGCGATTGAAGCTGCGCAGACGGATGCCGGTGGGCAGTCGATAGAGTTGCTTCACGCGCAACTGGCCATTGTGATTGATCGCATACAGGTCGCCATCAATGATGTCGCCAATACCGCACTTGCCGGCGTTGACGCCGACAGTCGCGCCATCGCGCAGGACCGGTAACATGCTGTTGCCGCGCACCGTTACGCATTTGGCCTGGTCGAACTGCACGCCGTTGTGGCGCAGGCTGCGCTTGCCGAAGCGCAGGCTGGAGCGTTCGCTCTCTTCGATGACGAATCTTCCTGATCCAGCTGCCAATTCAACCTCGCGTAGAAAGGGCACGGACACTTCGTCATCCTCGACGGGGGTGTCATCGTCCCACAGCATGATGTCCTTGAGTTCCGCATGCACGTCTTCGCGGGCGCCGCCCGCGGTCGATGCAACGTCCGCACGCCCGCGCAATTGATCGGTGCTGACGTTGAAGTATTCAGCGATCTTCGAGATGTGCTTATCCGAAGGATCGACAATCTTCCCGCTGAGAATCCGCGAGAGCGTGGATTGAGGCACGCCGGTGCGACGGTGGAGCTCCGTGGGGGAGATCCCGTGCTGGTCGAGCAGTGCTCTTAAGACGGAGGAAACGTTGCGTTTTTGCATAACGCGCATAGTGCTTGAAGTTTTTCGCGAAGACAAATGCTGATTTGCATAAATCGTGCATGGATCAACTTTTCTCTGCAAGTAAAGGCTCACCCGACCGCAGCGCCTGCGTCAGGCAGACCGCCCATGGTAACCTTGCGCCCATCGCGGAAAAGCCCGGCCACTGCCCGCGCTTTGCCCTACATCTTCTAACGAGTTGCCCGACAATCCGATGAATAAAGCCGTCTCCGACCTGTCCTCCCACACTCCGATGATGCAGCAATACTGGCGCCTGAAGAACCAGCACCCGGATCAGCTGATGTTCTACCGCATGGGCGATTTCTACGAGATCTTCTACGAAGATGCGAAGAAAGCTGCCAAGTTGCTCGACATCACGCTGACTGCGCGCGGGCAGTCGGCGGGGCAGGCGATTCCGATGTGTGGGATTCCTTACCACGCAGCGGAAGGGTATCTGGCAAAACTGGTCAAGCTTGGCGAGTCGGTAGTGATCTGCGAGCAGGTCGGCGACCCGGCCACCAGTAAAGGCCCGGTCGAGCGCCAGGTGGTGCGGATCATCACGCCGGGGACGGTCAGTGATGAAGCGCTGCTGGATGAGCGCCGCGATAACCTGATTGCAGCGGTATTGGGCGATGAGCGTCTATTCGGTCTGGCGGTGCTGGACATCACCAGCGGCAACTTCACCGTGCTCGAGATCAAAGGCTGGGAAAACCTGCTCGCGGAACTGGAGCGGGTCAACCCGGTGGAATTGCTGATTCCGGATGACTGGCCGAAAGACCTGCCAGCAGAAAAACGCCGTGGCGTACGCCGTCGCGCGCCGTGGGATTTCGAGCGTGATTCGGCGCTGAAAAGTCTCTGCCAGCAGTTTTCCACTCAGGATCTGAAAGGCTTCGGCTGCGAGAACCTGACCCTGGCCATTGGCGCTGCCGGTTGCCTGTTGGCCTACGCCAAGGAAACCCAGCGCACAGCCCTGCCCCATTTGCGTAGCCTGCGTCACGAGCGTCTCGACGACACCGTGGTACTCGACGGCGCCAGCCGGCGCAATCTGGAGCTGGACACTAACCTGGCCGGCGGCCGAGATAACACCCTGCAATCGGTGGTCGATCGCTGCCAGACCGCCATGGGCAGCCGCTTGCTGACTCGTTGGCTGAACCGGCCGTTGCGCGACCTCACCGTGCTGCTGGCACGCCAGACGTCGATCCGCTGCCTGCTCGACGGTTATCGCTTTGAAAAGCTGCAACCGCAGCTCAAGGAAATCGGCGACATCGAGCGGATTCTCGCGCGGATCGGTCTGCGCAATGCCCGCCCTCGCGACCTCGCACGTCTGCGTGATGCCCTCGGCGCGCTGCCCGAACTGCAAGTGGCGATGACCGATCTGGAGGCGCCGCACTTGCAGCATCTGGCGGCCACCACCAGCACTTACCCGGAACTGGCGGCGCTGCTGGCAAAAGCCATTATCGACAACCCGCCTGCGGTGATCCGTGACGGCGGTGTGCTGAAAACTGGTTACGACAGTGAGCTCGACGAACTGCAATCACTGAGCGAAAACGCCGGCCAGTTCCTCATCGATCTCGAAGCCCGGGAGAAGGCCCGTACCGGTCTGGCCAATCTGAAAGTCGGCTACAACCGCATCCACGGCTACTTCATCGAATTGCCGAGCAAGCAGGCCGAATCGGCGCCGGCCGACTACATCCGCCGCCAAACCTTGAAAGGCGCCGAGCGCTTCATCACCCCTGAGCTGAAAGAATTCGAAGACAAAGCGCTGTCGGCCAAGAGTCGTGCGCTGGCTCGGGAAAAGATGCTGTACGAAGCGCTGCTGGAAGATCTGATCAGCCAGTTGCCGCCGTTGCAGGACACCGCGGGGGCATTGGCCGAACTGGACGTGTTGAGCAACCTCGCCGAGCGTGCGCTGAACCTCGATCTGAACTGCCCGCAATTTGTCAGCGAGCCGTGCATGCGCATCACCCAGGGTCGTCACCCGGTGGTCGAGCAAGTGTTGACCACGCCGTTCGTGGCCAACGATCTGAGCCTCGACGACAACACGCGCATGCTGGTGATCACCGGCCCGAACATGGGCGGTAAATCCACCTACATGCGTCAGACCGCGCTGATCGTATTGCTGGCGCATATCGGCAGTTTCGTACCGGCCGCCAGTTGCGAGTTGTCGCTGGTCGACCGGATCTTCACCCGCATCGGTTCCAGCGATGACCTCGCCGGTGGCCGTTCGACCTTCATGGTCGAGATGAGCGAAACCGCCAACATCCTGCACAACGCCACCGAACGCAGTCTGGTGCTGATGGACGAAGTCGGCCGCGGCACCAGCACCTTCGACGGTCTGTCGCTGGCGTGGGCAGCCGCCGAGCGCTTGGCCCATCTGCGCGCCTATACCTTGTTCGCCACGCACTATTTTGAACTGACAGTGCTGCCAGAAGCCGAACCTCTGGTAGCCAACGTGCATCTCAACGCTACCGAGCACAACGAGCGCATCGTGTTCCTGCACCACGTTCTGCCCGGGCCTGCCAGCCAGAGCTATGGCCTGGCGGTGGCGCAACTGGCGGGTGTGCCGAGCGAAGTGATCCTGCGCGCGCGTGAGCATTTGAGTCGGCTGGAAGACACCGCCCTGCCCCACGAGGCGCCGAAACCTGCAGCCAAGGGCAAACCGTCGACGCCGCAGCAAAGCGACATGTTCGCCTCGCTGCCACATCCGGTGCTGGACGAATTAGCCAAAGTCGACCTCAACGACATGACGCCGCGGCGTGCGCTCGAAATGCTCTATGCACTGAAGAACCGGATATAAGCACTGAAGAACCGGATATAACGCAAATCGCTTCAAGCTGTTAGAATCTCGCGCGGTTCGGGATGCTGCTGGCTCATAGCCTGGTCAGCAGGTATCGCTCCCGAACCTGGCGACCCCAACCGTGAAGGGGCTACGCTGCCGCCGCCTGAGGAGAAAATTAGAAATGACCTTCGTCGTCACCGACAACTGCATCAAGTGCAAGTACACCGACTGCGTAGAAGTCTGTCCGGTGGACTGCTTTTACGAAGGCCCGAACTTCCTGGTGATCCACCCGGACGAGTGCATCGATTGCGCGCTGTGTGAACCAGAATGCCCGGCTGTGGCGATCTTCTCGGAAGATGAGATCCCCAGCGGCATGGAAAACTTCATCGAGCTCAATGCCGAGCTGGCGGATGTCTGGCCGAACATCACCGAGCGCAAGGATCCCCTTCCGGAGTCTGCCGAGTGGGATGGCAAGCCGAACAAGATCGAACAACTCGAACGCTGATCTGCCCCGCGTTCGAATGAAAAGGCCCCTTGCGGGCCTTTTTGCTTTTTGCAGAGATTACTTTTCTGCAGGCGAAAAAAGGGGCGGTATGACCCGCCCACATTTTTTCCCTATTCCCTGTATTCCTTTTCATCATCCTGATGAATCGCCTCCTGCGATGTCCGTTCCCCTCTTCCGTGAAGGGCATGTCTGTCCGTCGACACAGTTGAGATATTAGAGAGTTTCCCCAGACGAGCAATTGGCCTCAGGCACGCGCTCGCGCTGTCATAAGCGCATAACATTTACATGAAACCCAATAAAAACAGACAGTTGCGTAATGGAAGCGAACGCAATCGCCTTCCACCGAAGTGTAAAAATAACGAACACTTACGACACAGTAAGCAAAGGCTTACAGCGCGAGACTACAAATTCAGAAATTGCCAACCGCTTGTCTGGTGGCTGCCGAAAGCCCGATTTGCCTTGCTCGGGAAACAAAAAGCCCCGGCTGATCAAATCAGCCGGGGCTTTTTGCGGGCGGTCGGGCAAGCGCTTATTGAAACAGCGACTCGCTCGACAGGCCATTCTTCTCAAGGATCTCGCGAAGGCGCTTGAGGCCCTCCACCTGGATCTGCCGAACCCGTTCACGGGTCAGACCGATCTCCAGGCCTACGTCCTCCAGCGTGCTGCTTTCGTGACCGCGCAGGCCGAAGCGGCGGATCACCACCTCGCGCTGCTTGTCGGTCAGTTCCGACAGCCATTGATCAATGCTTTGCGACAGGTCGTCATCCTGCAGCAGTTCGCACGGATCGGTCGGACGATCGTCAGTGAGGGTGTCCAGCAGGGTTTTATCCGAATCCGGACCCAGCGAGACGTCGACCGAAGAAACCCGTTCGTTCAGGCCGAGCATGCGCTTGACCTCGCCCACCGGTTTTTCCAGCAGGTTGGCAATTTCTTCGGGTGAAGGTTCGTGATCGAGTTTTTGCGTCAGCTCCCGTGCAGCCCGCAGGTACACGTTGAGCTCCTTGACCACATGAATCGGCAACCGGATGGTCCGGGTCTGATTCATGATCGCGCGTTCGATGGTCTGACGGATCCACCACGTGGCGTAGGTCGAGAAGCGGAAGCCGCGCTCGGGATCGAATTTCTCTACCGCGCGGATCAATCCGAGGTTGCCCTCTTCAATCAGATCCAGCAGCGACAGCCCCCGATTGACGTAACGCCGGGCGATCTTAACGACCAGCCGCAGGTTACTTTCGATCATGCGCTTGCGTCCGGCCGGGTCGCCACTTTGCGACAAGCGCGCAAAATGAACTTCTTCTTCCGGGGAGAGCAGAGGGGAAAAGCCGATTTCGTTGAGATACAGCTGCGTGGCATCAAGTGCCCGGGTGTAGTCGATGTACTTGTGTTGTTTAAGTGAAGCGGATTGTCTGGATTTGGAACGAACGGAAGGTGGAGCAGCCCCTTCATCATTCGACATCGAAGATTCCGAATCGATGCCGGCCTCCATAAGGAGAACCTCATCGTCGATGTCAAACTCCGGCACTTCTTTACTGAGAGCCATTGTTATAGTCCTTTGGTGAGTTCGACCCCAAGCTCAAGCGACGCCTTTATCCTTGGCAACGCTGGAGCCTGTCCCCTCTACGCGACGGAACAGGCTGGCCTTCAAATCAACGTCTTGGCAGGAACTGCAGCGGATCCACTGGTTTACCTTGGCGGCGAATCTCAAAATGCAGTTTCACCCGGTCTGTACCCGTTGACCCCATTTCGGCAATTGTCTGTCCGACCTTGACCTGCTGCCCCTCCCGAACCAACAGCCTGCGGTTATGTCCGTAAGCACTGACGTAGGTTTCGCTGTGTTTGATGATGACCAATTCGCCGTAGCCCCTTAAGCCACTCCCGGCGTATACGACGGTCCCATCAGACGCAGCTAAAACAGGCTGTCCCAAATCTCCGGCGATATCAATTCCTTTATTCAAACTACCGTTTGAAGAGAATTTTCCAATCAGAACGCCATTAGATGGCCATCCCCAGCCGGTCGGGGCCGGGCCTGCCGGAGGCAGTGGAGCGGGCCCCGGTTTGCTCGCGACGGACGGTACAACCCCTTTGGAACCGGTGGTTGTAGTGGTGGTGGTGCCATTCGCCTGGCGCCGGATTACCGTGGTTTTACTCGACGAAGAAGGTGAAGAACTGGAGTTGCTCACCACCGCCGTCGGTGTTGAACCGCTACGGCCGTCAAAGCGAATTGTCTGACCTGGATGGATCGTATACGGCGTAGGAATGTTGTTCCGCGCGGCGAGGGTTTTGTAGTCCCAGCCGTAACGAAAGGCGATCGAAAACAAGGTATCGCCGGGACGGACTACATACTGCCCGGTGGTGACGGTAGGACGTTGCGCCACCGCATTGTTGCGATCAACAACGCGCACGTTGCTCGATTTGGTGCTGGAGCAACCGACCAGCAAGGTGCTCAAGACAAGGCCAGTCACCAGGCGCTGAAAGCTCGTGTTACCCATACGCTGCGCAATGACTGTGAGACTCACCCGCCGCTCCCTTTGTGGTGGCTGAAAATTCTGAATGCCGCACCGCGGCATGAGGTGTCGCAAGTATAACGGGCCGAATCGGCTTTACCTTTAATGAAGCGAAATCGCCGGGCGCACACGTTTGCCAGTGGCAAGTACGCTGCGTTTAATCTCTGGCTGCCGCTGTAAGACCGACGCCGTTGAAAGGAATTCAGCGCCTGTCTGCAAATGCTCAGGCCAGTGGCCCGTTGAGCAAAGGCACGAAGCGGACGGCCCCCAGAACGTGTCGGGAAAAGCCGTGTTCTTCGCGCACGATCAGCATCAGTTGTTGCACTTCACCGGAGCCGACCGGAATCACCATGCGCCCACCGGGGGCCAGTTGATCAAGCAACGCTTGCGGCACGTCGGTCGCCACAGCGGTGACGATGATGCCGTTATACGGCGCCAGCGCCGGCCAGCCTTCCCAGCCATCACCCCAGCGAAACACCACATTACGCAGGTTCAACTCGACCAGACGCTCTTTGGCGCGATCCTGCAGAACCTTGATGCGCTCGACCGAAAACACCCGCTCAACCAGTTGCGACAATACCGCCGTCTGGTAGCCGGAGCCGGTACCGATCTCCAGTACCTTGTCCAACGGGCCCGCCTCCAGCAGCAGCTCGCTCATGCGCGCCACCATATAAGGCTGGGAAATCGTCTGGTTGTTGCCGATCGGCAGCGCGGTGTCTTCGTAAGCCCGGTGCGCCAGCGCCTCGTCGACAAACAGGTGACGCGGCGTGCGGCGGATCACTTCCAGCACTTTGGCGTTCGACACGCCTTCTTCATACAGACGCTGGATCAGCCGCTCGCGGGTGCGCTGGGAAGTCATGCCTATGCCGCTGCGCAGGCGATCATCATGCTCACGCATCAGCTCAATCCTCCCAGCCAGCCATCGAGACTTCTGAACGCATCATTGAAGGTGCGATCGAGCTGCAACGGCGTGATGGACACATAGCCTTGCATGACGGCATGAAAATCAGTGCCCGGGCCACCGTCTTCGGCGTCGCCGGCGGCGGCAATCCAGTAACCGGCCTTGCCACGCGGATCGACCACTTTCATCGGCGCCGCCGCGCGGGCGCGATGGCCGAGGCGGGTCAGCTGGATGCCACGGATGTGATCGATAGGCAAATTGGGAATGTTCACGTTGAGCACCGTGCGCGGTGGCAGATCGAGCCCGGCGTGGGCCTCGACCAGCTTGCGCGCGAAGTACGCCGCCGTCGGCAGGTTATCCACCTGACGCGAGACCAATGAGAATGCAAAGGCTGGACGCTCGAGAAATCGTCCTTCAAGCGCAGCCGCCACGGTTCCGGAATACAGCACGTCGTCACCGAGGTTGGCGCCCAGGTTGATGCCGGAAACCACCATATCGGTCTCGCGTTCCAACAGGCCATTGAGCCCCAGGTGAATGCAATCGGTCGGTGTGCCGTTGAGGCTGATAAAGCCGTTGGCCAGGTATTGCGGGTGCAGCGGACGGTCGAGCGTCAGCGAACTGCTGGCGCCGCTTTTGTCCTGTTCCGGGGCGATAACCACGCATTCGGTGTAATCCGCCAGCGCAGCATAAAGCGCGGCAAGACCGGGTGCGGTTACCCCATCGTCGTTAGAAATCAGAATACGCATGGGCTGTCCGTCTGCCCCACCGGCACCAGATCAACGAGCTCGCGCACCAATACGGTGGCAAAGCATCCGGCCGGGAGGACGAATTCCAGTTGCAGAATGTCAGGTTGGGGATAATGCCACGTCAACCCGCCAATGGGCAGACGCAGGATGCGACGTTCATGGCTCATGCCGGCGTGAATCAACCAGTCGCGCAGATCCGCTTCGCGGGCGGCGATCGCCTGCTCCAGTTCATGGACTGCGCCAGCGGCAGGCGAGTCACCTTCGCCCCACTGCGGACCGGTCGGGTGCAGGTCGAGAATCGCCAGACGCGGGTCGCTGCACTCGGCCTCACCGGCGGGGAAAAAACTGCGGCTGTCGGTGAACGCCAACAGATCGCCGACCAGTGCGGTATTCCAGGTGCCATCGGCGACGCGCGCCGCCAGCACTTGGTTGAAGAGATAACTACGTGCCGTCGACAGCAAGCGCGAACGCACATTGCGCTGTTCCGGCAAGGCCTTGCGTGCGGCCCAGGCACGCGCATCGACAACGTTGCCGCCGTCATGGCCAAAGCGCTGGGCGCCGAAATAATTGGGGATGCCTTGTCTGGCGATCAGTTGCAGCCGCTGCTCAATCGCGTCTATGTCGCCATTGAATTGAGTCAGGCGCAGGGTGAAGCCATTGGCCGAATGCGCACCGCGTTGCAGTTTGCGTTTATGGCGCGTGGTCTTGAGGATCTTCAGCGTGTCGTTCTCCGCTGCCGACAGATCCGGATCGGCCTTGCCCGGCAGTTGCACGCTGAACCACTGTCGGGTCAGGGCCTGACGATCCTTGAGCCCGGCATAGCTGACGGTGCGCAACGGCACGCCCGCGGCCTTGGCAATACGCCGCGCTGCTTCTTCGGTATTGAGGCCGCGCTTTTCCACCCAGATCCACAGATGTTCGCCGTCACCGCTGAACGGGATATCCAGCACTTCATCGACCTGAAAATCTTCGGCGATGGCCTTCAGTACCGCTGTGCCGAGGGGCTCGCCATAGGCCCGCGGGCCGAGCATTTGCAGTTCACTCATGCGCGCAGCAACAAGGCAACGGAGTGCACGGCGATGCCTTCTTCGCGACCGACAAAGCCAAGCTTTTCGGTGGTGGTAGCTTTGACGTTCACTTGATCCAACTCAACTTGAAGATCCGCCGCGATCAGCGCGCGCATCGATTCGATATGCGGCGCCATTTTCGGCGCCTGGGCAACGATGGTGTTATCGACGTTGCCGATTTTCCAGCCTTTGGCGTGGATCAGGCTGACCACGTGACGCAGCAGCACGCGGCTGTCGGCGCCCTTGAATTGCGGGTCGGTGTCCGGGAAGTGTTTGCCGATATCACCCAGCGCCGCGGCGCCGAGCAAGGCATCGCTCAAGGCGTGCAGCAGGACGTCACCGTCGGAATGAGCGAGCAGCCCGAAGCCGTGTGCAATCCGCACGCCGCCCAGAGTAATGAAATCGCCTTCAGCGAAACGGTGCACATCGTAGCCGTGGCCAATACGCATAAAAAAACGCCCCGATTTTTGTCAGGGCGTGATTCTACCTGCTTTGTCAGACATTAGGCGCCTAGAGCGCGCGCGTGATGCTGCAAGTGGTCGTCAATGAAGCTTGAGATGAAGAAATAGCTGTGGTCGTAGCCCGGTTGCAGGCGCAACTCCAGCGGATGCCCCGCTTGTTTTGCTGCGTGTTGCAGGGCTTCGGGCTTGAGCTGGGTGGCGAGGAAGTCGTCGCGATCACCTTGATCGACCAGCAATGGCAACCTCTCGGCAGCATCGGCGATCAGCACGCACGCGTCCCACTCTTTCCACTTCGAGCGGTCTTCGCCCAGATAATGAGAAAAGGCTTTCTGGCCCCACGGGCAATCGATCGGATGGGTGATCGGCGAAAAGGCCGACACCGATTTATAGCGCCCGGGGTTGCGCAAAGCACAAACCAGAGCACCGTGACCGCCCATGGAGTGGCCGCTGATGCTGCGTTTGTCGGAGGCGGGGAAATGCGCTTCAACCAGTGCAGGCAATTCCTTCACGACATAGTCATGCATCCGATAGTGACGCGCCCATGGCGCCTGCGTGGCGTTCAGATAAAACCCCGCGCCGAGGCCAAAGTCCCAGGCCTTCTCTGCATCGTCAGGGACATCCGGGCCACGCGGGCTGGTGTCCGGCGCGACGATGATCAGACCGAGCTGCGCGGCCATGCGCATCGCACCGGCCTTCTGCATGAAGTTCTCATCGGTACAGGTCAGCCCCGACAACCAGTACAACACCGGCAGCTTGCCGCCCTGCTCCGCCTGCGGCGGCAGGTAGACGGCAAAGACCATATCGCAATCAAGCACTTCGGAGCGATGGCGATAGCGCTTATGCCAACCACCGAAACTCTTCTGACAGGAAATATTTTCCAGATTCAAGGGATTCTCCCTAGCTGTAAGCTGCAAGCCGCAAGCTTCAAGAAAAAAGCACGAATGCCTTTACTTGCAGCTTGAAACTTGCAGCTCGGAGCTGCTGTTAGAAATGTATGACGGTGCGGATGCTCTTGCCTTCGTGCATCAGGTCGAACGCCTTGTTGATATCTTCCAGGCCCATGGTGTGGGTGATGAAGGTATCCAGCGGGATTTCGCCGCTCTGGGCCATGTCGACGTAGCTTGGCAATTCGCTGCGGCCACGCACGCCGCCGAACGCCGAACCGCGCCAGACGCGACCGGTGACCAGCTGGAATGGGCGAGTGGCAATTTCCTGGCCGGCACCGGCCACACCGATGATGACCGACTCGCCCCAGCCTTTGTGGCAGCACTCAAGCGCGGCGCGCATCAGTTGCACATTGCCGATGCACTCGAAGGAAAAGTCGACGCCGCCGTCGGTCATGTCGACGATTACTTCCTGGATCGGACGATCGTAGTCTTTCGGGTTCACGCAGTCGGTAGCACCCAGCTGCCTGGCAATTTCGAACTTGGCCGGGTTGATGTCGATGGCGATGATGCGCGCGGCCTTGGCTTTCACCGCGCCAATCACGGCCGACAAGCCAATACCACCGAGACCGAAGATAGCCACGGTGTCACCCGGTTTGACCTTGGCGGTGTTGAGCACGGCGCCGATGCCGGTGGTGACGCCGCAGCCGAGCAGGCAGACCTTTTCCAGCGGCGCATCTTTGGAGATCTTGGCCACGGAAATTTCCGGAAGCACGGTGTATTCAGAGAAGGTCGACGTGCCCATGTAGTGGAAAATCGTTTCGCCCTTGTAGGAAAAACGCGAAGTGCCGTCTGGCATCAGGCCTTTGCCTTGGGTAGCGCGAATGGCCTGACAGAGGTTGGTCTTGCCCGATTTGCAGAATTTGCACTGGCCGCATTCAGGGGTGTAGAGGGGGATGACGTGATCGCCGACGGCGACCGAGGTTACGCCCTCGCCAATCGCTTCAACGATAGCGCCGCCTTCATGACCGAGGATCGACGGGAAGATGCCTTCCGGATCTGCGCCGGACAAGGTGTACGCGTCCGTATGGCATACGCCGGAAGCGACGACGCGCAGCAGCACTTCACCGGCCTTGGGCATGGCGACATCGACTTCTACGATTTCCAGGGGCTTCTTGGCCTCGAAGGCAACGGCGGCGCGTGACTTGATCATGCTGACTCTCCAGTAAATCCAGTGAATAAAAAAGCAGACAGACAGTGTAGTTCAGCGCGCCCTGAGGAATAATCCGGACGAAAGCAAAACATTATTGCCATACAGGGATAATTTAAGTGTCGGAAAACCGCTGGGAAGGCATTGACGAGTTTGTCGCCGTCGCCGAGTGCAACCAATTCACCGCCGCTGCCGAACGTCTTGGGGTTTCTTCCTCACACATCAGTCGACAAATCGTTCGGCTCGAAGAGCGTTTGCAGACGCGTCTGCTCTACCGCAGTACCCGTCGCGTAACGCTGACCGAAGCCGGGCAGACTTTCCTGCAACATTGCCAGCGCCTGCAGGACGGTCGTGAGGAAGCCTTGCGCGCGGTGGGCGATCTGACCAGCGAACCGAAAGGCATGCTGCGCATGACCTGCGCCGTAGCCTATGGCGAACGGTTCATCGTGCCGCTGGTGACGCGCTTCATGGGGCTGTACCCGCAACTGCGCATCGATATCGAGTTGAGCAATCGGCAACTGGATCTGGTGCATGAAGGACTGGACCTGGCGATTCGCCTCGGTCGGCTGCAGGATTCCCGGTTGGTCGCGACACGCCTGGCCCCACGGCGCATGTACCTGTGCGCGTCACCTTCCTACCTTGAACGGTATGGGCGCCCACACAGTTTGTCGGAGTTGAGTCGGCACAACTGCCTGATCGGCAGTTCGGATATTTGGCAACTGGAACAGAACGGCCGGGAATTTTCCCAGCGGGTGCAGGGAAACTGGCGCTGCAACAGTGGGCAGGCGGTGCTGGATGCGGCGCTGCAGGGGGTCGGGTTGTGTCAGTTGCCGGACTATTACGTGCTCGAGCATTTGCACAGCGGCGCGCTGATTTCCTTGCTGGAGACGCATCAGCCGCCGAATACGGCGGTGTGGGCGCTGTATCCGCAGCAGCGGCATTTGTCGCCGAAGGTGCGCAAGTTGGTGGATTATTTGAAGGTGGGACTGGCGGAGCGCCCGGAATATCGGGATTGAAAAGCCAAAAGATCGCAGCCTTCGGCAGCTCCTACAGGAAATCGCATTCCT